>NZ_JAVIIW010000027.1:0-97146 GCF_033977205.1 Mesorhizobium album
GATGAAGGATGTCGAGCAGATCCTGCAGGATTCCGGCGTCATCATCCAGCCGTTCTGGCAAAAGCTCTACTGCCACATGAACAAGAAGGTGAAGAACTACGCAATGCACCAAACCTACAAGATGGATTTCCAGAACGTCTGGCTGGAGACCTGAGACGGGCAGCGCAAGGACTTCATGAGCTGCGAAAAAGCCGATATGCAGGATGCGTGGTGGCGATCTTGCCACCACGCCGCCGAACATCCGGAGATCCTGCATGAGACCGATAGTGCTGGCCGCGGCCATGTCGATTGCCTTGCCCGCCGCCGCGTTGGCCGGGCCGGCTTCCAACGCTGTGAAGTTCTTCTACGTGCCTGAAGTGAAGTTCGAGGCGGACGCGAAATACCGCGACCGCTTCACCGAGCCGGTCACCAAGCTGTTCGAGGCCAATGACAAGGCGCAGAAGGACAAGCCCGACGAGGTATCCTGCATCGACTTCGCCCCGGGCCTCGATGCCCAGGATTTCGACCAGAAGACCGTGTCGAAGACGCTGAAGCTCGCAGAGGCCGTCAATGGCGATACCGCCGAGGTGACGGCAAGCTTCAGTCTTTTCCCGGAAGGCGATGACTCCAAACGCGAAATGGTGTGGTCGCTGAAGAAAGTGGACGGCAAGTGGAAGATCGCCGACATCACCTCCAAGACCAGCGACTGGAAGCTCAGCGCGCTGGAATGCGGCTCCTCGATGGAGTGATGCCGTGCTGCGCCGTTTCGTCCTCACGCTGTCGAGCGTATCGATGCTGGCCGCGGGGCTGAACGGCAGCGCCTCGGCGCAGGGGCTGTTCGGCGCGCCGCCGCCGAAGGCCTCGTCCGGCGACAATGCGCCGGCGGACAATACGTCGCCGCCTGCCGCAACGCCGGCGCCGGAGAGCAAACCTTCTGAACCGGCGCCCGCCGCGCCCGGGTCGCCGACGGCGGTGGTGAAGCCTTTCTACGAGCACCCCGGGCTGGAGCTCGATCCGGCCCAGCGCAAGAACTTCATCGATCCGGCCAAGAGCGTGCTCGACAAGAGCGACGCGCTCAGAGCCTCGGGGCAGGGCGAATGCCTCGACCCCAACATGGCGCTCGACAATGCCGAATACGACAAGCTCGCCATCGACAAGAGCCTCAGAACCATCGAAGCCGTCAATGGCGACGAGGCCAAGGTGGTGGTGGCCTTCGTCGTCGCCGGCAACCAGCACCGCCTGGAATGGAAGCTGAAGAAGGCCGGCGGCGACTGGAAGATCTCTGACTTTTTGTCGGTCACCGGCGAATGGGCGCTCAGCCAGTACCAGTGCGAATGATTAACTCAGCCTCTTCCGCGATAGGGCGCCACGCCGGTGTCGGGCAGCCAGGCGCCTTCGGGTGGCGCGCCCGTCTGCCAGAAGACATCGATTGGGATGCCGCCGCGCGGGAACCAGTAGCCGCCGACGCGCAGCCAGAGCGGCTTGGTCGCTTCGGCGATGCGGCGCCCGATCATGACCGTGCATTCCTCATGGAAGGCGCCGTGGTTGCGGAACGCGGTCATGAACAGCTTCAGCGACTTCGATTCCACCAGCGTCTTGTCGGGCGCGTAGTCGATGACGATGTGGGCGAAGTCGGGCTGGCCGGTGACCGGACAGAGCGAGGTGAACTCCGGGCAGGTGAAGCGCACGATCACTGGCGGTCCGTCGCCGCGATCGAACGGCACGGTCTCCAGGACCGCCTGTTCGGGGCTCTGTGGCGTCTCGACATGCCTGCCGAGCTGGGTGAGGTTTTTGGCTTCAGTCATGGGTAGCTCCTTGGTGCCTGCCGCCGGAAGCTCCATGGCGGCGGAACACAAAACGGGGTCGGGCAAGCACCGCAGTCCCTTTGGCGGCGGCGCGTTTGGGCGCTCTTTAGCATCGGACCGAAAAGTGTGCAGCGGTTTTCGGATAAATCCGATGCGCAAGGCAGAAGCATCGGACCGAAAAGTGTGCAGCGGTTTTCGGATGAATCCGATGCGCAAGGCAGAAGCACCGGACCGAAAAGTGTGCAGCGGTTATCGGATGAATCCGATGCGCAAGGCAGAAGCACCGGACCGAAAAGTGCGCAGCGGTTTTCAGATGAATCCGATGCGTGAAATGGAAGCGGGAGCGCTCTGCTCCCGCACAAATTGAATGAGCACGAAGACGATGACCAGCAACGATCCGCTTCTCCAGCCCTACCAGCTCAAGCACCTGACGCTGAAGAACCGGGTCATGTCGACCAGCCATGAGCCGGCCTATTCCGAAGACGGCATGCCGAAGGAGCGTTACCGGCTCTACCACGCCGAGAAGGCCAAGGGCGGCATGGCGCTGACCATGACGGCGGGATCGGCGATCGTGTCGCGAGACAGCCCGGCCGCCTTCGGCAACCTGCATGTCTATGACGACGCGATCGTGCCGTGGCTCGCCGAGCTTGCGGATGCCTGCCACGAGCATGATTGCAAGGTGATGATCCAGATCACCCATCTCGGCCGCCGCACCGGCTGGAACAAGGCCGACTGGCTGCCCGTGCTCTCGGCCTCGCCGGTGCGCGAGCCGGCGCATCGCGCCTTTCCGAAAACGATCGAGGACTGGGACATCGAGCGCATCGTCGCCGACTACGCATCCGCCGCACAGCGCTGCCAGGCTGCCGGCCTCGACGGCCTCGAATTCGAGGCTTACGGCCATCTGATGGACGGCTTCTGGTCGCCGGCCACCAACCATCGCGACGACGAGTTCGGCGGCTCGCTCGACAACCGGCTGCGCTTCACCAACATGGTGCTCGACGCGGTGCGCGCCGCGGTCGGCAAGAAATTCATCGTCGGCATCCGCATGGTCGCCGACGAGGATTTTGAAAAGGGCCTGTCGAAGCAGGAGGGCGTCGAGATCGCCAGGCGCTTGGCCTCCTCCGGCAAGGTCGACTTCCTCAACATCATCCGCGGCTCGATCGAGACCGACGCGGCGCTGACCAAGGTGATCCCGGTGACCGGCATGCGCTCCTCGCCGCATCTCGATTTCGCCGGCGAGGTGAGGGCGGCGACGAAGTTCCCCACCTTCCACGCGGCGCGTATTTCCGATGTCGCCACCGCGCGCCACGCGATCGCCACCGGCAAGCTCGATATGGTCGGCATGACGCGTGCCCACATCGCCGACCCGTATATCGTCAAGAAGGTGATGGAAGGTCGCGAGCACGAGATCCGGCCTTGCGTCGGTGCCACCTATTGCCTCGACCGCATCTATGAAGGCGGCGAGGCGCTCTGCATCCACAATGCGGCGACCGGCCGCGAGGCGACGATCCCGCATGTCATCGCCAAGAGCGAGGGTCCGAAGAAGCGGGTCGTTGTCGTCGGAGCAGGGGCCGGCGGGTTGGAGGCGGCGCGGGTAGCGGCCGAGCGCGGCCATGAGGTGACGGTGCTCGAAGCCTCGAGCCAGGCTGGCGGCCAGGTGCGGCTGGCGACCCAGAATCCGCGCCGCAAGGAACTGATCGGCATCATCGACTGGCGGCTCGCCGAACTCGACCGTCTCGGCGTCGAGATCCGCTACGACACCTGGGCCGAGAAGGACGACGTGCTGGCCCTGTCGCCGGATGTGGTGATTGTCGCGACGGGCGGCTTGCCGCAGAACCCGCCGCTGACGGCCGGCGACAATCTCGTCACCTCGAGCTGGGACATCATGGCGGGTGCCGTCAAGCCGGCCGAGAATGTGCTGCTCTATGACGACAATGGCGGCCATCAGGGCATGGGCGCAGCGGAGCTGATCGCCAACAGCGGCTCGAAGCTGGAACTGGTTTCGCCGGAGCGCTTCTTCGCGCCGGAAATGGGCGGCCTGAACCACGTGCCCTATATGCGCGCCTTCCACGAGAAAGGCGTCACCGTCACCATCAACACCCGCCTGCGCTCGGTGCGGCGTGAGGGCAACCAGCTCGTCGCCGAGCTGGCATCGGACTTCGCCGACGGCTGGCGCGGCGAGCGGCGTGTCGACCAGGTGGTGGTCGAGCATGGCACGGCGCCGCTCGACGACCTCTATCTGTCGCTGAAGCCGCTGTCGAAGAATGCCGGCGCGGTCGACTACGAGCGGCTGGTGAGCGGCGGCGATATCTTTCCGTCGCGCAATCCGGAAGGCGGCTTCGTTGTCTTCCGCATCGGCGACGCGGTCGCCTCGCGCAACATCCACGCAGCCATCTATGACGGCATCAGGTTCGGTATTCGGATCTGAGCCGGGGCCGCCCATTGACGGGACTGAACTCGACCGGCCCCATTTGCAATTTTCAGGCGCCGATCCGGGGCTGGCGCAACCGCTCTGAAGGGGCCGCGCAGTCGGGGGACCTTGCTTGACCGGGGAAGATTTGTTCGTTCCGCGCCAGACCAACACGGCGCTTTATATGCAGCTCCACGATGCGGGGCACACGGTCGAGGACATTTTGCGCGTCCAGAGGGCCTATCGCCTGGCTTGCGGGATGTTCAACGGGCGCTACCGCAAATCGGGGCGGGCTTTCATCTGCCATGCGGTGGGCGCCGCGTCATCGGTCGCGCATTTCGACAAGGACCTCGATCTGGTCATCGCGGCGATGTTTCACGCCGCCTATGACAGCGGCCAGTATCCGGACGGCAGGTCGAGCCGCCGCAGCGAGGCCCACCGGAAATGGCTGGAACAAAACGTCGGGCCTGCAGTGGAAAGCCTTGTTGCACGGGTCGACGCAATGAAGTTCGACACCGGAGATCCGGAGCGCCTCGTGGAGAAAGGCATGCCGGCGGGCGACGAAGATATCCTGTTTCTGCGGCTTGCCCACGAGATCGACGACATGGCGGATGGGGGAATGGCATTTGCTCCCAAATACGGCCGCTCGATGGAATCGCGGATCAAGGCGTGTGCCATCCTCGCCAGGCATATGGGTCGCGAGGGCCTTGCCGCGACGATAGAAACCTATGGCCGCCTGTACGAGACGCAGACGTGGGCAGCCGCGTTGCAGGAAGCCAAGCTGGGAGGTTTTCGCATCGCGCCGAATTTGCGCACTTACATCAAACTGCGCTGGCTGAATTTTCGCGGAGGCTCGGTCGAGGTGCTTTGACGTACCGAACCCTCGGAATCGAAAACACGCACCGGACCTTCGCAAGGAGAGCCACCTGCCGCGCCGGTCCGGTGCGTGCCGCACACGCCGCCGGTTTGGGGCCGGCGCCATGCGACTTCTCAAAACATCCTGGCCGTCGCCATGCAAAGCACGGTGATGACCAGCAGCCCGCCGGCGATGCGTTCGCCTCTGGTCATTTTCGCCCGCAGCTGGGTTTGCGTCGCCGCGTCGGCGCCTGCTAATTGCCTGCTGGCAGAGGCGACAAGGGCGCCCTGCACGCCGGTGGCGATCAGAGCCGTCGCAATGCCCAGCGCGAGCACCATCTCCACCGAGCCGAAAACACCCTCATGGAAGAAATACCAGAGCAACAAGCCGGTCAGAAACACCAGGCCGGAGGCGCCGAGTTGCGGGCGGATGAAGCGTTCCGCCTTGATTTCCGGATCGCGGGCAACCGCGATGGTCGTGCCTGCCCAGAACACGCCGGCCATGACATGCAGGCCGATGACGACGATGTAGACATATTGCATGACCGCATTCCTCTCGTTCGCCCCGCCGTCGGCGTGCCGCTTCGCCTTTCGGTTGCTTCGGCGGCACCATCAATAAGACAAAGTTAGATATCTAATAGTTAGATGTCAATGCTTCATGCGGAGTTCCGCCAATGCATTGCTTGTTCTAGTGTCCAGCCATGACGCCATTTGACCGCCCGCCCATCGGCATGAATCTCGCCCGCACCGCCAAGCTGGTGGCGCAGGCCTTCGATGCTGCCCTAGTGGAGGCTGGCGGCACGCTGCCGGTATGGGTGACCTTGCTCTCGGTCAAGTCGAAGGAACTCGCCAACCAGCGTGAGCTTGCCGGCATGATCGGCATCCAGGGCGCGACGCTGACGCATCATCTCAACGCCATGGAGGCGCAAGGGTTGCTGACGCGCCGCCGCGATCCGGAAAACCGCCGGGTCCATCAGGTGGCGCTGACCGAGGCCGGCGAAGCGCTGTTCGAGAAATTGCGCCTCGCGGCGGTCGCCTTCGACAAGAGGCTAAGAGCCGGGCTGCCGGACGAACGGCTTGCGGAATTCGCGGAGGTGCTGGCGGCGCTTAGGGCGAATGTGGGGGCGTGACCCCAGCACGGGAAGTCGAAGCCGCATCCGCAAGTTCCGGCTGCAATCGCGGCAAGCGGCCATGCCTCACCGAGTTCGTCAAGCTTGCGATCGACTGCGCTATGCCAAGCTGCCTTGCAGCACCTTCAGCTTCGCCTTCTTCGGGCTGCGCGCCATCAGCCATTCTCGCGCCTTGTCTTGCGGCATCGGGAAGGCGATCGAATAGCCCTGCACCTGGTCGCAGCCGATCGCCATTAGCGAGTCGAGCTCGGCCTCGGTCTCCGCGCCCTCGGCGACGATCGAGATGCCGAGCCCCCGGGCAAGCTCGGTGATGGCGCGCACGATCTTGGTATTGTCGCCATTCTCGTTGATGTTCTGGACGAAGCGGCGGTCGATCTTCAGCCGGTCGATCTCGTTCGGATTGACGTGGCTGAGCGAGGCATAGCCGGTGCCGAAATCGTCGAGCTCGAGATGCACGCCGGCGGCGCGGATGTGCCTGAGCTTGGCGGCGATGCCGGTCTTCTCGTCGTCGAGAATGACGGATTCGACGATTTCCAGCGACAGCTTCTGCGGCGCGAGCCCGGCCCGCTCCAGCGTCGAGAACAGGAACTCGTCGAAGTCCAGCTCGCGCAGCTCCGTGCCAGAGACATTGACAGCGATGCGTCCGAAATCGATGCCGGCGCGGTCCCACTCGGCCGCTTCATTGATCGCCTTGGTGATGACGATGCGGCCGATATCCGGCATGAAGCCGCATTTCTCGGCGACCGGGATGAATTCGCCGGGCGAGATCATACCACGCGTGGCGTGCTTCCAGCGCACCAGCGCCTCAATGCCGCTGATCTTGCCGCTGGTCAGCGACACCTGCGGCTGGAAATAGACGTCGAAGCTCTTGTCGGCGATTGCCGTGCGGATGTCATGTTCGAGCTGCTTGCGGTAGTCGAGCTCGCGCCGAAGCTCCTCAGAGAAGAAGGAGAAGCTGCCGCCGCCCATCTTCTTGGCCGAATAGAGCGCGAGATCGGCATGGACGAGCAGGTCCTGCGCATTGTCGGCGTCGACCGGGTAGACGGCGATGCCGGCACTGGCGCCGGGCATGATCGTCGCGCCCTGGAAGATGATCGGCTCGTTGATCTCGCCCAGGATGCGCTTGGCCAGCGCGTGGATATCGTCGGTGGTGCCGGCGCCGTTGAGGATCATCACGAATTCGTCGCCGCCGAGACGCGCGCAAAGATCCGATGCCCGGCAGGAATCGCGCATGCGCTGCGCCGTCACCACCAGCACATAGTCGCCGGCGGGGTGACCGAGCGTGTCGTTGATCTGCTTGAAGCGGTCGAGGTCGAACTGGATCACCGCCAGCCGCTCGCGGCGGCGGTGCGCGCCCTTGATCAGCGTGTCGAAATGATCGGTGAGGAAGGTGCGGTTGTGCAGTCCGGTCAAGCCGTCATGCACGGCGATGAAGGCCATCGAGTTGCGGGCGTCGACCAATTCATGCGTCTTGCGCAGGATGGCATTGGACATCGGCCGGAAGATGAACAGCGCCACCAGCACGATGACGCCGATGGTGGCAAAGAACAGCGTGCGGTGCAGCTCGAGCATGTTGCCCGACCGTTCGTCGGCAAAAGCGCTGATGCGCTGGCCGAGCGCGGCATAGCCGGACAAGGTCGCATTGGCGACTGAGGCGTCGAGACCGGCACGATCGCCGCCGCCCTTGTAGCCGTCGCTTTGCATTCCGAGCTGGGATTGAAAGGACGACACGAGCCTGTCGCCGTTGGCGATCAGACCGACCGAGAAATAGTCGAGATGGAACGGCTTGCTGAACAGCACGTATTCGATCGATTTCGGATCGTTGCGCGCCGGCGACAACGGGTCGGCGCCGGTCTCCTTGAGCAGCCGATCGTAATTGGTCTCGAACGCTCCCGTCGCTTCCTTCAGCGCGGTGACCAGCGCCGGCTGCTTGTCGCGCGGGGCGGCACCGGTGGCGCCGGCCAGGAAGACGATGCGCTGCGACAGAGCCTTCTGCGTGGAGACGATGTCGAGCAGCGCGTCGTTGTGCTGCTGCTGGGCCATCAACTGCTGCAGCAGGATGAAGGACGCCATCACCATGGCGGCGATGATCAGCAAGGCCAGCCAGTAGCCGCTCTTGATCAGCAGAATCAGCTTGCGAGAAACGCTCTGCACCGGCTGCTGCGACATAACTGAGTGACCCCTCCGGTCGACGGATTCCTGCCGTGAATTGCGGCGGGAAGACCCTTGACCTGAAAGGGTTAACAGCTCGGCAAGCAGACGCTGTGCCGGACCAGGCGGCGCGACAAAGCTGACAAGATGGTTATTATGTGCTTTCGGGAATCGCCCGCATTTGAATGCATCCTTGTCCCACTGCGCTGAGGGCTTGCGGCGCGGCTTTCGCAACGCCACCGAAGCGGTCGTTTTTGCGATGGATTTTTATTGGCCGCGGCGCGACAGTCCGACCTTGAACCGAACAGGGCCGGACCATGAGCGCAGCGTTTCTCTCCCATATCGACAACGAGCTTCAGGGCCTGAAATCGGCCGGTCTCTACAAGTCCGAGCGGGTCATAACCTCGATGCAGTCGGCCGAGATCGAGGTTGCCGGCCAGAAGGTGCTGAACTTCTGCGCCAACAACTATCTCGGCCTCGCTGACAGCCTCGAACTGCGCGAGGCGGCCAAGCAGGCGCTCGACCGCTATGGCTACGGCATGGCCTCGGTGCGCTTCATCTGCGGCACGCAGGAGGAGCACAAGGCGCTGGAAGTCACGATCTCCTCTTTCCTCGGCATGGAGGACACCATCCTTTACGGCTCCTGTTTCGACGCCAATGGCGGCCTGTTCGAGACGCTGCTCGGCGAGGAGGATGCCGTCATCTCGGACGCGCTGAACCACGCTTCGATCATCGACGGCGTCAGGCTCTCCAAGGCCAAGCGCTTCCGCTACGCCAACAACGACATGGCCGATCTCGAGGCGCGACTGAAGGAGGCGAAGGATTGCCGCTTCCGGCTGATCGCCACCGACGGCGTCTTCTCGATGGACGGCATCATCGCCAACCTGCGAGGCGTATGCGACCTCGCCGAGAAATACGATGCCATGGTGATGGTCGATGACAGCCATGCGGTCGGCTTCGTCGGCAAGAACGGCCGCGGCTCTGCCGAGCATTGCGGCGTCGAGGGCAGGGTGGACATCATCACCGGCACGCTCGGCAAGGCGCTCGGCGGCGCGTCCGGCGGCTACACGTCTGGCAAGAGCCAAGTTGTCGACTGGCTGCGGCAGCGCTCGCGGCCCTATCTTTTCTCCAACACGCTGATGCCGGCGATCGCCGGCGCCTCGCTGAAAGTCTTCGAGCTGATCCGCAATGGCGATGCATTACGCCAGCGCCTATATGCCAATGCGGAACGTTTCCGGTCTCAAATGGGTAAGCTCGGCTTTACGCTTGCCGGGGCGGATCACCCGATCATTCCGGTGATGCTGGGCGACGCCGCACTTGCGCAGGAGATGGCGCAGCGCATGCTGAAGCGCGGCATCTATGTCATCGGCTTTTCCTTCCCGGTGGTGCCGAAGGGCCAGGCGCGCATCCGCACGCAAATGTCGGCCGCCCATTCGAGAGCGGATATCGACCGCGCGGTCGAGGCGTTTGGGGCGGTTGGCAAGGAACTGGGCGTGATTTCCTGAGCGCCCCGACATCGAAAAGCTGCTCCGGATCAAGAGATTCAAGGAACAAAAGAATGTCCAACATGATGAAGGCGCTGGTGAAGGCCAAGGCCGAGCCGGGCATCTGGATGGAAGAGGTGCCGGTTCCGGAGATCGGCCCCAACGATGTGCTGATCAAGGTCAGGAAGACCGCGATCTGCGGCACCGACGTTCATATCTACAACTGGGACCAGTGGGCGCAGAAGACCGTGCCGGTGCCGATGGTAACCGGTCACGAATTCGTCGGCACCGTCGCCGACTACGGCGCCGCGGTCACCGAATACAAGGTCGGCCAGCGCGTGTCGGGCGAGGGTCACATCGTCTGCGGCCACTGCCGCAACTGCCGGGCGGGCAGGGGGCATCTCTGCCGCAACACGCTCGGCGTCGGCGTCAACCGCCCCGGCGCCTTCGGCGAGTACATGGCGATCCCGCAGCACAATGTCGTGCCGATCCCCGACGACGTGCCGGACGAAATCGCGGCGATCTTCGATCCATTGGGCAATGCGGTCCACACCGCGTTGTCCTTCGATCTGGTCGGTGAGGATGTGCTGGTCACCGGCGCCGGCCCGATCGGCATCATGGGCGCGCTAGTCGCCCAATGCGTCGGCGCGCGGAAAGTCGTCATCACCGACATCAACCCGGTCCGGCTGGATCTGGCGCGCAAGCTTGGGGTCCAGCATGTCGTCGATGCCTCGAAGGAGAAGCTGCGCGACGTCATGCCGAAGCTCGGCATGACCGAGGGTTTTGACGTCGGTCTGGAGATGTCGGGCGCAGCACCCGCCTTCCGAGACATGATCGACACCATGAACAATGGCGGCAAGATCGCCATCCTCGGCATCGCGCCGACCGGCTTCGAGATCGACTGGAATAAGGTCATCTTCAAGATGCTGCATCTCAAGGGCATCTACGGCCGCGAGATGTTCGAGACCTGGTACAAGATGATCGCCCTGGTGCAGGGCCCGCTCGATGTCTCGGGGCTGATCACCCACCGCATCGGCATCGACGATTTCCAGGTGGGGTTCGATGCGATGCGGAGCGGCAGTTCGGGCAAGGTGGTGATGGATTGGTAGGGGGCATCGGCCTCCTGTGAGATGCCATGAAGCGACACCGCTTGCTCGAGCCTGTTGTGGTAGCCCTGGAAAGCTTGGACGGGCGACCACACGACGCGTTGAGGGCCATATTTGCAGAAGTCGCCAGGCGACGGCCAGATCTGCTTGAGCGATCACTGTTTTCTGAACGAAGCCGCCGAACGTCCGAAATCGAGAAAGTGTTGCACAGGACCATCGCGGAAATAGACATGATGGTCAGCACAACTGCATTGCCATCTGGGCTTGAAGCCCCGTTCTTGAGTCACCTGCGATTCAATCATTCCAGTGGTCGCTTGCATATCGGCCACAGCAGCACGTCCATCGTGCTGTTTCCGGAAGTTTCAGAGCTCTAACTTCTGGCTAGAGTCCGCTCCAGCGCCGCCATCCCCTTCACGATCGCCGCACGTTCCTCCATACTCATCCTCGCAAGCAACTCCCTTTCAAACGCCTTCGCCAGCGGCACCATCTCGCGATAGGCGGCGAGCCCCGCCTTGGTCAGCGTCAGGTGCTCGATCCGGCGGTCGTTCTCGTCGGGCATGCGCGTCAGCCAGCGCCGCCGCTCGAGCTCGGCGACGGCGCGCGACACCTTGGTCTTGTGCATGGCCGATTGTTCGCCGAGCTCCGTCGCCGTCATCGTGCCGCGCTGGCCGAGGCCTGAAAGCGTGCGCCATTCCGGCCGCGTCAGGCCGTGGCGCTCCTTGTAGATCCGCGAAAATTCGCGGCTGACGGTGTCGGCCAGCCGGTAGAGACGGTAGGGCAGGAAGCTTTCGAGCTCGAGGATTTTCGGTTCCATGAGGCGCACCATCGATGCGGTGTTCGCGTTGATAGTTACATTTTCAATGGTTACAAATGAAACCAGTTTGGTCAACATCCGCGAAGGCCGCACGCTCTGGATGATGCGGCTGGCGGACAATCCGCGAGGAGGAAGCGATGGCCTTTTCCTACATGCCGGGCTTCGGCAACGATTTCGAGACCGAGACGCTGCCCGGCTCGCTGCCGCAGGGACGCAACTCGCCGCAGCGGCCGGCCTATGGTCTCTATGCCGAGCAGCTTTCTGGCTCGCCCTTCACCGCGCCGCATGGCACCAACGAGCGCTCCTGGCTCTACCGCATCCGCCCGAGCGTCAGGCACACCGGCCGTTTCAAGGGCGCGAACTATCCTTTGTGGAAGACCGCGCCCAATATCGGCGACCATGAGCTGGCGCTCGGGCAGTACCGCTGGAGCCCGGTGCCGATGCCCAGCGAGCCGACCGATTTCATTTCCGGCATGCGCACCATGACCACCGCCGGCGATGCGGTGGGGCAATCCGGCATGGCGGCGCATGTCTATGTCGCCAACCGCTCGATGGTCGACGACCATTTCTTCAACGCCGACGGCGAGCTCATGATCGTGCCGCAGGTCGGCGCGCTGCGCTTCGTCACCGAGATGGGCGTGATCGAGCTCCGGCCCGGCGAAATCGCCGTGCTGCCGCGCGGCCTCGTCTTCAAGGTCGAGCTCGCCGACAAGGAGGCGCGCGGCTACGTCTGCGAAAACTACGGCGCGAAGTTTACGATGCCGGATCGCGGCCCGATCGGCGCCAACTGCCTCGCCAACCCGCGCGACTTCAAGACACCCTGCGCCTGGTTCGAGGAGAAGGAGACGCCGTGCCGGCTGATCGTCAAATGGTGCGGGACTTTCCATGTCACCGAACTTGGCCATTCGCCGCTCGATGTCGTCGCCTGGCACGGCAACTACGCGCCCTACAAATACGATCTGGCGACGTTTTCGCCGGTCGGCGCCATCCTGTTTGATCACCCCGATCCGTCGATCTTCACCGTGCTGACGGCGCCGAGCGGCGAGGAGGGCACCGCCAATGTCGACTTCGTCATCTTCCCGCCGCGCTGGCTGGTGGCGGAAAACACTTTTCGGCCGCCCTGGTACCATCGCAACATCATGAGCGAGTTCATGGGCCTGGTCCACGGCCAGTACGACGCCAAGGAAGAGGGTTTTGTGCCCGGCGGCATCAGCCTGCATAACCAGATGCTGGCGCATGGGCCGGATGCCTCGGGCTTCGAAAAGGCGACGCGTGCCGACTTGAAACCGGTCAAGCTCGACAACACCATGGCCTTCATGTTCGAGACGCGATTCCCGCAAATGCTGACGCGCTACGCTGCCGAGCTGGACACATTGCAGGACAATTACATCGACTGCTGGGCCGACCTGAAGAAGCGCTTCAACGGCACGCCTGAGGGCGACTGGTCTTGAGCGCCGGGGAAACGTCGGAGCGCCTCGTCCTTCTCGGTTCCAAGGGCGGTCCGGCCGTGCGGCCGGGCGGCCCTTGGCCGAGCTCGTCAATGCTGGAGATCGGCGGGCGGGTGATCGTCGTCGATTGCGGGCTGGGCGTCACGCGCGCTCTGACCGATGCCGGCGTCAGCTTGAAGGCACTCGACCTGATCTTCATCACGCATCTTCATTCCGACCATATGCTTGAACTCGGGCCGCTGATCCACACCGCCTGGACGGCGGGGCTGGCGACGCCGGTGATTGTCTACGGGCCGCCGGGCACCGCCAGTTGCTGGCAGCACTTCTGCCAGGCGATGGATTTCGACATCGAAATCCGCATCGTCGACGAAGGCCGGCCGGACATCCGCGAACTGGTCTCGGTCGAGGAGTTCGGCGAAGGGCTGGTGCTGGAGGAGCGTGGTCTGATGGTGGCGGCGCTGCGCGTAGACCATCCACCGGTGACCGACTGCTTTGCGCTGCGCTTCGAGCATGGCGGCAGAAGCGTGGTGTTCTCGGCCGATACGGCGTTCTTCCCACCGCTGGCCGAGTTTGCGCGCGGCGCCGACATTCTCGTCCATGAGGCCATGCTGGAAGCGGGCGTCGAGAGGCTGATCGCCAGGACCGGCAACGGCGCGCGGCTGCGCGAGCATCTCTTCGCCAGCCACAGCTTAGCCGAAGAGGCAGGCAGCATCGCCACCGACGCCGGCGTCAAGAGGCTGGTGCTCAACCATCTCATTCCAGCCGACGATCCTCTGATCGGTGAAGCCGATTGGACCGCTGCTGTCAGGAAAACATGGTCCGGTGACTTGACGATCGCCCGCGATGGCCTTGTTGTGGGATTAAGCGGCGCCAAGGCCGCCTCAGGAGAGGAAACCGCATGAAGCTTGCCACACTGAAGAACGGGACGCGCGACGGGAAGCTGGTCGTGGTCTCGCGCGATCTGACGCGGTTCACCGACGCCTCCTTCCTGGTGCCGACATTGCAGGCTGCGCTCGACGACTGGCGGCGGATTGCGCCTCATCTGGCAGCCATGGCGGAATCGCTGGAGACCAACGCGGTGCCCTCGGCACGCTTCCACGAGCATGATGCGCATTCGCCGCTGCCGCGCGCCTATCAATGGGCAGACGGCTCGGCCTATGTGAACCATGTCGAGCTGGTGCGGAAGGCGCGCGGCGCCGAGATGCCGGCAAGTTTTTGGACCGACCCGCTGATCTACCAGGGCGGCTCGGACTCCTTCATTGCGCCGCGCGACCCGATCCGCATGGCGGACGAGGCCTTCGGCATCGACATGGAGGCGGAAGTCGCCGTCGTCGTCGACGACGTACCGATGGGTGCCGGGCCGGACGAGGCGAGGGACGCGATCCGCCTAGTAATGCTGGTCAACGACGTGACGCTGCGTGGCATCACCGGGCCGGAGCTGGCGAAAGGCTTCGGCTTCTTCCAGTCGAAGCCGTCTTCTGCCTTCTCGCCGGTTGCGGTCACGCCGGACGAACTGGGCGACGCCTGGGATGGCGGTAAGGTCAAGCTCGCGCTGCTGGTCGATCTCAACGGCAAGCCGTTCGGCCGCGCGAACACCGGCATCGACATGACCTTCGATTTTCCGGCGCTGATCGTGCATGCCGCAAAAACGCGGCCGCTCGCCGCCGGCGCCATCATCGGTTCGGGCACCGTCTCCAACAAACTGGATGGCGGACCGGGCAGGCCGGTGTCCGCGGGCGGCGCCGGCTATTCCTGCATCGCCGAGCTGCGCATGATCGAGACCATCGAGTCCGGCGAGCCGAAGACGCCCTTCCTGCATTTCGGCGACACGGTGCGCATCGAGATGAAGGACAAGGCCGGCCACTCGATCTTCGGCGCCATCGAACAGAAGGTCGAGAAATACGAAAGGTGAGGGGGGAGAGAGAAACCTGAAAAGGTGACCCTGATCGAGCACATGCGCCGCATGGCGCGCAACAATTTGTGGTCGAACGACCGGCTCTATCGCGCCGTACTGGCGCTTCAGCCCGGCGAGTTCGAGGCCAAGCGCACCAGTTTCTTCCCCTCGATCAGGGAGACGCTCAACCACATCATCGCGGTCGATCGTCTCTATCTCGATTTCCTGACGGATGGCGGCCTCGGCGCCGCGGCCTACGATACCTTCGTGCCGTTCGACGATGCGGCAAGCCTGGCGGCGGCACAGGCCGATTTCGACCGCAAGCTGATTGCCTTCTGCGATCGCCTGTCCGAAGCCGATCTCGACCGTCGTGTCATCACCGATAGGCGCGAGGACGGCATGATCCCCGAACGCATCGGCGACATCCTCTCCCATGTCTTCCTGCACGACATCCATCATCGCGGCCAGGTGCATGCAATGCTCGCCGGCACCTCGGTAGCGCCGCCGCAATTGGACGAGTTCTTGCTCGATTACGACGTGAAGCTCAGGAAGGACGAGGTCGAGCGGCTGGGGTTGTGAACAAGCGAGAATGTCTCAGGAATTATCGTAGTTACGAAAATTATTGACTTAATTATTGTAGATACATAAATTCCGATGAAGATCGTTTGGGATGAGATCAAGCGGCAGGCGAACGTATCGAAACACGGGATGGACTTCGTGGATCTCGAAATGGATTTCTTCTATGCCGCCACCATCTTGCCGGCCCGTGGCAAGCGCTTCATGGCGATCGGTAACATTGGCGAGACAGCGGTTACGGTGGTCTTCTCCCGCCTCGGAAACGAGGCCATTTCCATTGTTTCCATGCGGCGCGCCAGCGGGAAGGAAAGGAATATCTGATGACAGCGAAGAAACTCAACATCACCAAGCCCGACAAAGAGTTCACGCCAGGCAAGGGCTTCACCAAGGCGGACTGGGATGCCGTCGACAGCCCGGAGGCCACCGATGAGCAGATTGCCCAAGCTCGCCCCTTCACCGAGGTGTTCCCGGACCTTGCCGAAAGCATCCGCCGATCGCGCGGTCGGCCGGCGCTCGACAATCCGAAGAAACAGGTGACACTGCGGCTCGATAGCGACGTGGTCGCCCGCTTTCGCGCCGGCGGACCCGGCTGGCAGAGCCGGATCAACGATATCCTGCGCAAGGCCGCCGGCCTTTAGACTGATCTTTCGGCCGGCTACGCCGCCTTGCCGTCCAGCTTCAGCACGCCGCGCTTGATCTGGTCCTGCTCGATCGATTCGAACAGGGCGCGGAAATTGCCCTCGCCAAAGCCTTCGTCGCCCTTTCGCTGGATGAACTCGAAGAAGATCGGGCCGATCACGGTTTTCGAAAAGATCTGCAGCAGGATTTTGGTCGTGCCGCCATCAACGACGCCTTCGCCGTCGATCAGGATGCCATGCTTCTTCATCCGCTCAATCGGCTCGTCATGGCCGTGCACGCGCTCATGCGACATCTCGTAATAGGTGTCGGGTGGGCCGGGCATGAACTTCAGTCCGTTGGCCGCGAGCTTGTCGGTGGCGTCATAGATCGCTTCGGTGCCGACGGCGATGTGCTGGATGCCCTCGCCATTATACTTCTTCAGGTACTCCGCGATCTGGCTGGTCTCATCCTTTGACTCGTTCAGCGGAATGCGGATCTTGCCGCAGGGCGAGGTGATTGCGCGGCTGACCAGCCCGGTGATCCTGCCGTCGATGTCGAAGAAATGGATCTGCTTGAAGCCGAACAGGTCACGGTAGAAATCCCACCACTTGTCCATGTTGCCGCGATAGACATTATGGGTCAGGTGGTCGAGATAGTAGAAGCCGACGCCTTCGGGTTTGGGATTGCGTTCGCCCAGCCATTCGAACTCAGCGTCATAGGCCGAGCCCTTTTCGCCATAGGTGTCGATGAAATAAAGCAGCGAGCCGCCGATGCCGACGATCGCCGGCACATCTAGCGTCTTGTCGGTGCCCTCATAAGGCGTGGCGCCGTTCGACACGGCATGGTCGAAGGCGTGCTTGGCATCGACCACGCGCCAGGCCATCGAAGCGGCGCAGGGGCCGTGCTTGTCGACGAACTTCATCGCATGCGAGCCGGGCTCGGCATTGACGACATAGTTGATGTCGCCCTGGCGCCAGACGGTGATGTTCTTGGTGCGGTGCTTAGCCACCGCGACATAGCCCATGCGGGTGAACAGTTCGGCGAGCTTCGCGGGCTCGGGATGCGCGAATTCGACGAATTCGAAACCGTCGGTGCCGGCTGGGTTCGCCTTGCTGATCTTGGCGGGCGGTGCGTCATGCGGGAAGGGACCCATGGCAATTCTCCAAGATTGTTACGGCCGACCAATTTCCATCTTTGCCCATGATAGCGCGAAGCGGCCGCACAGAGCTTGCATTCAACCGCTTGAAATGCTCGAATTATGCGCAAGTCATGCATGTATGGAGGAAAGTCCGTGGATGATGCGCGCCTCGATCAATTTGATCGCAAGATACTGGCGCTTCTGCAGGGCGATGCTCGGCTCACCAACAACGACCTTTCGGAGCGGGTGAACCTGTCTGCCTCGCAATGCTCGCGCCGCCGCCAGCGGCTGGAGGAGGACGGCTACATCAGGGGCTATCGCGCTGTGCTCGACCGCGACCGTCTCGGCTTTTCACTGGTCAACGTCATCTCGGTCACCTTGGCCACGCATAACCGCGACAACGCCCGGCGCTTCGGCGAGTTGGTGGCGCGGCTGCCCGAAGTGCAGGAGGCGCACGCGCTGACCGGCGAGATGGACTATATCCTGAAGGTGGTGACGCCCGACCTCAAATCACTGGCTGAGTTCGTCAACGGCGTGTTGCTGCCGCATGAATCAGTGCAGCATGTTAAGACGGCCATCGTGCTGGAGACGCTGAAGGAGACGGGCGCGCTGCCGATTTAGGCCCGACAGATTTTGTTGGCTACGTCGGCGGGACAGCGCCCCCCTCTGTCCTGCCGGACATCTCCCCCACAAGGGGGGAGATCGAACGTCACACCGGCTTTCGCCAATCTCCTACGTTGCAGAACGAGCGGGGCGCTAAGCTACTGATCTCCCCCCAGGTGGGGGAGATGGCCGGCACGCCAGAGGGGGGCGCGAAGGATCGCCAAGCTGCGCAATTGGCTTGTCGCGTTAACCCCGTCACCCCTTCTGCTGCTGGACCAGTCCATAGAGGTTGGTGCAGCGCGCGCCGGAGCGGCAATAGGCAAACACCGGGCCGTCGAGCTGATCGAGCGCCTCGGCCTGGTCCTCGACATTGTCCATGGTGATCTGGCCGCTGATGACCGGGATGTAGCGGAAGGCGAGACCGGCCGCTTCCGCCGCCGCCTTGACGCTGTCGGCCGACGGCTGGCCCGGCTGCTCGTTGTCCGGCCGGTTGCAGATCACGCTTCTGAAGCCGGCTTCCTTGATGGCGGCGATGTCCTCGGGCTGGATCTGGCCGGAGACCGAGTAGTCGTCGCTGATCTGGCGATATTCCATCGTCTTGTCCTCGCAATCTTTAGTGCAGTCATGCCACCCCGGGGGATGGGCGGCAATCCGTACCAGCGGATTCCTCTGCCAAATAGCGATGCTGGACCGGAAAATCCAACCGGGTCGATTTTGACCCGGTTTTGGGGCAGGTTCCACCTTAGCTTCCCGTTATCGCGCCTTTGATCTGCGTGATGTTGTTGTGCATCATGTCGATATAGGTCGAGGCCGGACCGTCCGATCCGGAAAGCGCGTCCGAATAGAGCGTGCCACCGACCTTGATGCCGGTCTCGCCCGCGATCTGCTCGATCAGCCGCGGATTGGTGATGTTCTCGATGAAGATCGCAGCTGCCTTGTCCTGCTTCACCTGCTCGACCAGCTTGGCGACGTCGGCGGCCGAAGGCTCGGAATCTGTCGAGATTCCCTGCGGCGCCAGGAAGGTCAGCCCGTATTCGTGCTCGAAATAGCCGAACGCGTCATGCGAGGTGATGACGACGCGCTTCTCCGGCGGGATCGACTGGATCGCCGCCTTCACTTCGCCCGCCAGCGCGTCGAGCTTCGTAGTATAGGCGGCGGCATTGGCCTTGTAGCTGTCGCAGCCTTTGCTGTCGGCCGCGCAGAAGGCCTCGGCGATGTTCTTCACATAGATCTTGGCATTGGCGATCGACTGGAAGGCGTGCGGGTCGGTGACCGTCTTGCCGGCGCCGTCAGCCGCGTCCGCATCGGCGAATTCCGGCTTGAAGTCGATTGGCGTCACACCCTTGGTGAGCGTCACGATCGCGGCCTTGGTGGCGCTGGCATCGACAAGGCGCTGCAGGAAACCTTCGAAATGCAGGCCGTTGACCAGCACGACATCGGCCTTTGCCATCGCCACCGCGTCGGCAGGGCTCGGCTCATAGACATGCGCGTCGCCATCCGGCCCGACGATGGTGGTGACGTTGACGCGGTCGCCGCCGACATTTTTCGCAAAGTCGGCAATCACCGTGAAGCTCGCCACGACCTTGAGCGGCGCCGCGAAGGCCGATGAGGTTGCGAAAGCGCTGAATGTTATAACGCTCATCGCCAGGGCGGCACGGAAGGATTTCAGCATTGCAAAGGTCTCCTGCTTGGGGATTGGGGTCAGGCGGTCCGGTGGCGGTGATGCACGATGCGGGCGCGCAGCGCGCCGCGCGAGCCGAACACGATCGAGAAGAAATAGACGACGCCGGCCGAAAGGATGATCGCCGGGCCCGACGGCAGCGACGCATGGTAGGACAGAAGCAGCCCGGCGATGCAGGAGGCAAAGCCGATCAGCACGGCAAGCGCGCACATCGGTTCGACCCGCACCGTCCAGAAACGGGCGGAGGCGGCCGGCAACATCATCAGTCCGACCGACAGCAGCGTGCCCAAAGCCTGGAAACCGCCGACGAGGTTGAGCACGACGAGACCGAGGAAGATGAAATGCACCGGGCTACCCATACGGCTCACCGAGCGCAGGAACAGCGGATCGAGGCATTCGGCGACCAGCGCGCGCCAGAAGATGGCGAGGCTTAAGAGCGTAACCACAACGATACCGCCGATCAGCGTCAGCGCCTCATCGTTGAGCGCCAGCACCGTGCCGAACAGCACATGCATCAGGTCAACGCTAGAGCCGCGGATCGACACCATCAGCACGCCGACGGCGAGCGAGATGAGATAGAAGGCCGCCATCGAGGCGTCCTCGCGCTGGATGGTGAAGCGGGAGACCGCGCCCGCGCCGAGCGCCACGATGATGCCGGCAATCAGGCCGCCGATGGTCATCGGCAGGATCTCGAGGCCATAGAGCAGGAAGCCGGCGGCCGCGCCCGGCAGGATGGCATGCGCCATCGCGTCGCCCGACAGGCTCATGCGCCTCAGCATCAGGAACACGCCGACCGGGCAGGCGCCGAGCGACAGCATCAGCGAGCCGAACAGCGCCCGCTGCATGAAGGCGAAATCGGCGAAGGGCGCAATGAGGAGGCCGTAGAGGAAATCCATCACGCCGCCCTCGGTCCGGGGCCGTGGTGGTGGTCATGATGATGATCAGCGTGATGGTGATCACCATGCCCGTGGTCGTGGCTATGATCGTGGTCGGAGGGCTCGCACCAGGGCGCGTTCTCTTCCCACGCCTCATGGAAACGCCGGGCCTTGAGCAGGTTTTCCGGCCGCAGTGTCTCGCGCGTCTCGCCCCAGGCAACGGGCTGGCGAGCAAGCAGCAGGGTCTCGGGGAAATTCTGCCGCACGAGATCGAGGTCGTGGACGACGACCATGATCGTGCGCTCCTCGCCATGCCAGCGTTTTATCAGCTGGATGAGGTCGCCGACCGTCTTGGCGTCCACCGCGTTGAACGGCTCGTCGAGCAGGATGAGGTCGGCGTCCTGCAACAGCACGCGGGCAAACAGCGTGCGCTGAAGCTGGCCGCCGGAGAGCGTGTCGATCGGGCGCGTCTCGAAGCCACCGAGGCCGACCGCCATCAGGGCCTTGCTGACAGACTCGCGATCCTCCCTGGTGTAGCGGCCGAGCATGCCGCGCTTCGGCCATAGGCCCAGCGAAACAAGGTCAACCACCCGCGCCGGGAAGCTGCGGTCAAGCTCCGACTGCTGCGGCAGATAGGCGGTGCGCACGCCGGGCGCGCGGATCACCGCGCCTTCCATCGGCTTCAGCACCCCGACAATGCCCTTCATCAGCGTCGACTTGCCTGAACCGTTGGCGCCGACGACAGCCGTCAGCGAGCCTTTTCGGACGATGCCGTCGAGGTGGTGGATGGCCGGATGGCTGTTATAGCCGAGCGTGAGGTCGCGGAAGGTCAGGCAGGCATTCGTCATCAGACGTTCCGGATCGGGATGTGAAACTAACGGCCCGTCGTTATGTGATGTTATTACATTAGTCAACAAGGCAGATTTGCGGAACGGTCTCACGGCCGGTCAACTCGCCGTGTACCGGACAGGGGTGGAAGCCGGACAATTGGCTCAATTGGTTTCCCGTCCGGCGGCCTTGCCCGGAGCCGGCAGGGACTCTAAACAGGCGCGACCCCGGAAAAGAAGGAACCTCCCATGAGCATTCGTCGCATCGATGTCGGCCCGCGCATGAGCCAGATCGTCATTCACGGCAACACCGTCTATCTGGCCGGCCAGGTCGGCGAGCCCGGCGGCAACGTCGCCTCGCAGACCCGCGACATCCTGAAGACCATCGACGAATTGCTGGCCAAGGCCGGCACCGACAAGACCAAGATCGTCCAGGCGATCATCTGGCTGTCCGACATGGGCACCTTCGCCGAGATGAACTCGGAATGGGACAAATGGGTGCCGAAGGGCCACACGCCGGCCCGCGCCACCGGCGAAGCCAAGCTCGCCGGCCCGGAATATCTGGTCGAGATCATTATCACGGCGGCGATTTAAGCGCGGCGCCTTGCCTTCTCCCCTTGTTGTGGGAGAAGGTGGCCGCAAAGCGGCCGGATGAGGGGTGTTGGAAGGATCGCGGCATGGAAGAATTAGGCACTTCCAATCCTTCAATTTTCCGGCGCCCCATTTCTTCCAGCACCCCTCATCCGTCTCGGCGCTGCGCGCCGATCCACCTTCTCCCACAAGGGGATAAGGGGGCGTTGGCGCTATCCCTGCGAAGGCGTGAACCTTGCCACCAGCGTGTGGCTTTCCGCCGGATAGATGAACCGCACATGGGTCACCGGATGCTCGGCGCTCCAGGTGCGGCGCTCGACCACTAGGCACGGCGCGCCGGGATCGATGTCGAGCGCGTCGGCGACATGGTCGTCCGCGGCCATGGCGCGGATGCGGTGCTCGGCCTCGCTCCACGGCACGCGGCCGATCAGCCAGGGGCCGGGCGCGATCTCGAAGAACTCTTCCTCGCCGGCCCCGGCCACGGCTGACAGATTGATCAGCCGCTGTTCGAGTGCGAACGGCCGTTCGCCGGCAAAATGCAGGCTTTCCAGCCAAAGCACCGGACCCGGGGCAGAAAGCCCGAGCAGCGCGCGGTCCTCGGCGCCGCTGCGCCGCTTCAGCCGCTCAAGCCGTTCATAGCGATAGGGCAGGCCGAGCGCTTCGACCTCAATCCTGATGTCGTGCAGTTCCAGCACCGCCGCCTGCGACTGCGGCTGGCGCACGAAGCTGCCGGACCGGCGGCGGCGCTCGATCAGCCCTGCCTTGGCGAGCTGCGACAGCGCCTTGTTAACCGTCATGCGCGAGCAGCTATATTGAGCCGTCAGCTCGTGCTCGAACGGAATGCGATGGCCCGGTGCCCAGACGCCGGACAGGATCTTTTCGCGGATGTCGGAGAGGATGCGCTGGTGCAGCGAGAGGGTCTCGCCGTCTTCCATTTCCGCTGTTTCGGCCATGCTCATCGGGATCAGCCTTCGGAAAGCGCCGTCATCACTTTGCGGAATCGTTCGGCGGCGGCCTCGCGCCTCAAATGCCTGCCGCCGCTCACCTGCTTTTTCCCATGCACCCAGGCGCAGTCGACTTTGCTGCCATTGGCGAAGATCCAGGCATCGAGGATCGCATCGCCCGCCTTACCGGCAAGCGAGGGATGGCTGGCGTCGAGCGAGACGAAATCGGCCGGACCGCCGACGGCAATATGAGACGGCCATGCCCCGAGCGCCTGGCTGCCGCCATCGAGTGCTGCATCGAACAGCGCGCGCCCCGTGGAGCCGCCGGCGCGCGCCAAGACGTTGCGCGCGCGGTGGGCGAGGCGCTGCGAATATTCGAGCTGCCTGAGCTCGTCCGGGAGGCCGATCAGCACATTGGAGTCGGAACCGACGCCGAAGCGGCCGCCATGCTCGATGAACAGCGGCGTGGCAAAGGTGCCGTCGCCGAGATTGGCCTCGGTGATCGGACAGAGCCCGGCGATCGCGCCGCTCTGGGCCATGGCGATCGTCTCGGTCTCGGTCATATGCGTGGCGTGGATCAGGCACCAGCGCTTGTCCACCGAGGCCTGGCCGAGCAGAAATTCGACCGGCCGCGCCCCCGACCAGGCAACGCAGTCCTCCACTTCCTTCACCTGCTCGGCGACATGGACGTGGATCGGGCCGTCCGGCGCCATTGCCGCGACCGCGTTGAGCTCGTCCGGCGTTGCCGCACGCAAGCTGTGCGGCGCGACGCCGACGACGGCCTGTTCAAGCGAACGAATGCTTTCACGGCTTTTCTCAAGCAAGCGCCCGAACCGCTCGACATCATTGATGAATCGCCGCTGGCCATCGCTTGGCGCCGCACCCCCGAAGGCAGAGTGAGCGTAGAAGACCGGCAGCAGTGTCAGCCCGATGCCGGTTTCGGCAGCCGCCGACGCGATACGCTCCGCCATCTCGGCGATGTTGGCGTAAGGTTTTCCGTCGCGGTCGTGATGGAGATAGTGAAACTCGCCGACTCGCGAAAAGCCGGCCTCCAGCATCTCGACATAGAGCTGCGCCGCCACAGCCTCGACCTGGTCCGGCGTCATCGACAGCGCGAAGAGGTACATCACCTCGCGCCAGCTCCAGAAACTGTCGGCCGAAGGGCCGCGCAATTCGGCCAATCCAGCCATGGCGCGCTGGAAGGCGTGGCTGTGCAGATTGGGCATGCCCGGCAGAACAATCGCATGGCGCTCGTCACCGGCCTGCGGCGAGGCGCCGGGCTCGACCGCGGCGATGCGGCCGCCGTCGAAAGCGATCCGCACATTGCCTTGCCAGCCCCCGGGCAGCAGCGCCTGTTCCGCAAAGATCGCCGTCACGTCCAAACTCCCAAATCTGAATGCCCGAGCGACATTAACACTTGCGTCGCGTTCCAATATGTATATACATAATTGCCATCCTTTCAAATGGAAAAGACGATGGGTGGAGATAAGGGGAAGAGCGGCCTTCGCCTCTGGCGCAATGCGCGCCTGGCGACCATGGCCGAGGCTGCGGCAGGCCTCGGCATTGTCGAAAAGGGCGCGATTGCCGCGCGCGACGGCTTGATTGTCTATGCCGGCGCGGAGGCCGACATGCCGGCGGGGCTCGCGCAGGGCGCCGAGACCGTCGACTGCGAGGGCCGCTGGATCACGCCCGGCCTGATCGACTGCCACACGCATCTCATCTATGCCGGCAACCGCGCCAACGAATTCGAGATGCGGCTGGCCGGCGCCACTTATGAAGAAGTGGCCCGCGCTGGGGGCGGCATCGTCTCATCGGTCAAATCGCTGCGCGCCGCCAGCGAGGACGAGCTCGTCGCTGAGACGCTGCCGCGCCTCGATGCGCTGCTGGCCGAAGGTGTCACGACCGTCGAGGTCAAGTCAGGTTATGGCCTCGATCCTGACAATGAGAAGAAGTCGCTGCGCGCCGCTCGCAGGCTTCATAGCGAAAGGCAGGTGACGGTTCGCACGACCTGTCTCGCTGCGCACGCGCTGCCGCCGGAAGCCAAGGGCGATAAGGACGCTTTCATCGATCTCGTCGCCGGCGCGATCCTGCCGGCCGTTGCCGCCGAAAAGCTTGCCGATGCCGTCGACGGTTTCTGCGAAGGCATCGCCTTCTCGCCGGAGCAGATCGCGCGCCTCTTCGACAAGGCGAAAGCGCTCGGCCTGCCCGTCAAGCTTCACGCCGACCAGTTGTCCAACCTGCATGGCGCAGCACTTGCCGCCCGCTACGGCGCGCTCTCTGCCGATCATCTCGAATACACCGATGAAGAGGGGGCCGCGGCGATGGCCAAGGCCGGCACCGTCGCGACGATCCTGCCCGGCGCCTATTACTTCATCCGCGAGACCAAGAAGCCGCCGGTCGAGCTGTTCCGCCGGCACGGCGTGAAGATGGCGGTCGCCACCGACAGCAATCCCGGCACCTCGCCGCTCACCTCACTGTTGCTCACTATGAACATGGCCGCGACGCTTTTCGGCCTGACTGTCGACGAATGCCTCGCCGGCGTCACCCGCGAGGCCGCGCGTGCGCTGGGGCTTCTCGACAAGACCGGCACGCTTGAGGTTGGCAAATCGGCCGACCTTGCGATCTGGAACATCGAGCGCCCGGCCGAACTTGTCTACCGCATGGGCTTCAACCCGCTCCATGCCCGCATCTGGAGAGGACAATGACCGAACTGACCCTGACGCCCGGCAGCGCGACGCTTGCCGATTGGCGTGCCATCTATCGCGGCGCCGTGCCGAAGCTCGACGATGCCTGCCGGCCGAAGATCAAGGCCAGCGCCGAGGCAGTCGCCCGCATCCTCGCCAAGGGCGAGCCGGTCTATGGCATCAATACCGGCTTCGGTAAGCTCGCCAGCGTCCGCATCCCGGCAAACGATCTCGAAACGCTCCAGCGCAACATCGTGCTTTCGCATGCGGCCGGCGTCGGCGAGCCGATGCCGGCCGCGGTGGTTCGCCTGATGATGGCGCTGAAGCTGGCGAGCCTCGCCCAAGGCGCCTCAGGGGTGCGGGCCGAGATCATCGACCTGCTTCAGGGGATGCTTGCCAACGACGTCATCCCGGTGGTGCCGGCGCAAGGCTCGGTCGGTGCCTCCGGCGACCTCGCGCCGCTCTCGCATATGACGGCGGTGATGATCGGCGTCGGCGAATGTTTTACGCCGCACGGCCGCTTTCCGGCCAAGGTCGCCTTCGTCTCGCACGGGCTGGAGCCGGTCACGCTCGGCGCCAAGGAGGGCCTTGCGCTGCTCAACGGCACGCAGTTCTCGACCGCCTTCGCGCTCGCCGGCCTGTTCGAGGCCGAGACGCTCTATCAGTCGGCGCTGGTCGCCGGTGCGCTGTCGACCGACGCCGCGCGCGGCTCCGACGCGCCCTTCGATCCGCGCATCCATCTTTTGAGAAAACATCGCGGCCAGATCGAGACGGCCGACGCTCTACGCGATCTGATGGCCGGCAGCGCCATTCGTGAATCGCATCGCGTCGGCGACGAGCGCGTGCAGGATCCGTACTGCTTGCGCTGCCAGCCGCAGGTGATGGGCGCCGCGCTCGACGTGCTGCGCAAGGCGGCCGAGACGCTCGAGACGGAGGCCAACGGCGTCACCGACAACCCGCTGATCTTCGCCGAGGACGACACCGCGCTCTCCGGCGGCAATTTCCATGCCGAGCCAGTGGCCTTCGCCGCCGACATGATCGCGCTCGCCGTCTGCGAGATCGGATCGCTTTCCGAGCGGCGCATCGCCATGCTGGTCGATCCGGCGCTGTCCGGCATGCCGGCCTTCCTGACGCCGAAGCCGGGCCTGAATTCCGGCTTCATGATCCCGCAGGTGACGGCGGCCGCGCTCGTTTCCGAAAACAAGCAGAAGGCCTATCCGGCAAGCGTCGATTCCATCCCGACCTCGGCCAACCAGGAAGACCATGTTTCGATGGCCGCACATGGCGCGCGCCGGCTGCTCGGCATGATCGAGAATGCGACCGCCGTCATCGGCATCGAGTTGCTGGCGGCGGCGCAAGGTTGTGACTTCCACGCGCCGCTGGCGTCCAGCGATGCGCTGGAAGCGGTGCGCAAGCTGGTCCGGGCCGAGGTGCCGCATCTCGACAACGACCGCCATTTCCATCCCGACATGGAAAAGGCGATCGCCCTGGTGCGCAGTGGGGCTGCAGTGAATGCGGCGGGTACGGTGAAGCTGCCGGGGATTGCTTCGTGAGAACGCCAATCGTAACAGGCCGCGTTCCTTCGCGCCCCCCTCTGTCCTGCCGGACATCTCCCCCCAAGGGGGGAGATTGGCGGTTTCGGCGCCCCGCTCATTCCTGCGACGCTGGAGATTGGCGAAAGCCAAGGTGACAGCCAATCTCCCCCCAAGTGGAGGAGATGCCCGGCAGGGCAGAGGGGGGCGCCG
The DNA here is from genome assembly GCF_033977205.1 of Mesorhizobium album. Taxonomy (NCBI): domain Bacteria; kingdom Pseudomonadati; phylum Pseudomonadota; class Alphaproteobacteria; order Hyphomicrobiales; family Phyllobacteriaceae; genus Mesorhizobium; species Mesorhizobium album. The sequence goes on from NZ_JAVIIW010000027.1 coordinate 27,359, forward strand.
TAGAGCTCCAACCTGCGGAGGTCTCGCATGACCACCCCTCCCTGGCTCACCGTCACACGCGGCACCGCGCCGCTGCTGGTCTCGATCCCGCACACCGGCATCGACCTTGCCGGCCTCGACAGCCGGCTGGTTTCGACCTGGCTCGGCCGCCGCGACTGCGACTGGTGGATCGACAAGCTCTATGATTTCGCCGCCGACCTCGGCGCCACGGTCGTGCACACCGCCATCTCGCGCACCGTCATCGACGTCAATCGCGACCCGTCGGGTGTCTCGCTTTATCCTGGACAGGCGACGACCAGCCTGTGCCCGACGGACACCTTCGACGGCGACCCGCTCTACCGCATGGGCGACGAGCCGACGCCGTCCGAGATCGATGAGCGTCGCGAGACCTATTTCGCGCCTTACCATGACGCCCTGCAGGCCGAGATCGATCGGCTGCGCGGCATGCACGAGAACATCGTCCTCTACGACTGCCACTCGATCCGCTCGGTGCTGCCGCGGCTGTTTGAAGGCACGCTGCCGGTCTTCAACCTCGGCACCAATGACGGCAAGAGCACCCATCCGTCGCTGCAGGAAAGGGTGACCGAGATCCTCGCCGCGACCGGCGAGAGCTGGGTGGTCAACGGCCGCTTCAAGGGCGGCTGGATCACGCGCCATTTCGGTCAGCCCGGGAACGGCGTCCATGCGCTGCAGATGGAGCTCGCCAACCGCGGCTACATGCGCGAGCCGAACAAGAAGGGTTCGCCGGAAAACTGGCCCGAGCCCTATGACCCCAGCTACGCGGCGCCGATCCGCGCCACGCTGAAGACCATCCTCGAAACCGCGATTGCCTGGGCCGCGCCCTGACGCGCGCCCGCCGCACCTCATCGAAGGGAAGTGACCATATGACCGATCCTCGCCACAACATCCGCGAAGTGCGCAGCCCCCGCGGCGACAAACTCAATGCCCGCTATTGGACGACCGAAGCGCCGCTGCGCATGCTGATGAACAACCTCGACCCGGAAGTCGCGGAGAATCCGAACGAGCTGGTCGTCTATGGCGGCATCGGCCGGGCGGCCCGCACTTGGAACGACTTCGATCGCATCGCCGCCTCGCTGAAGACGCTCGGCGAGGACGAGACGCTGCTGGTGCAGTCCGGCAAGCCGGTCGGCGTCTTCCGCACCCACAAGGATGCGCCGCGCGTCTTGATCGCCAATTCCAACATCGTGCCGCACTGGGCGACCTGGGAAAAATTCAACGAGCTCGATAGGAAGGGCCTGATGATGTACGGCCAGATGACGGCCGGCTCCTGGATCTATATCGGCACGCAAGGAATCGTGCAGGGCACCTACGAGACCTTCGTCGAGGCCGGCCGCCAGCATTATGGTGGCAATCTCAAGGGCAAGTGGATCCTGACCGCCGGCCTCGGCGGCATGGGCGGCGCCCAGCCGCTGGCCGCTGTCATGGCCGGCGCCTGCTGCCTGGCGATCGAATGCAATCCGGATTCGATCGATTTTCGCCTGCGTACCCGCTATCTGGACGAGAAGGCCGAGACGCTCGACGAGGCGATGGCGATGATCGAGCGCTGGACCAAGGCCGGCGAGGCGAAGTCGGTCGGCCTGCTCGGCAATGCGGCCGAGATCGTGCCGGAAATGTTCAGGCGCGGCATTCGTCCCGATATCCTGACCGACCAGACCTCGGCGCACGACCCGATCAACGGCTACCTGCCGAAGGGCTGGACGATGGCGCAATGGCGCGAGAAGCGCACCTCCGACCCGAAGGCTGTCGAGAAGGCCGCTCGCACCTCGATGCGCGAGCATGTCGAGGCGATGGTGGCGTTCTGGAATGCCGGCGTGCCGACGCTCGACTACGGCAACAATATCCGCCAGGTTGCCAAGGACGAGGGTTTCGAGAACGCCTTCGCCTTCCCGGGCTTCGTGCCGGCCTATATCCGGCCGCTGTTCTGCCGCGGCATCGGCCCGTTCCGCTGGGCCGCACTTTCGGGCGATCCGGAGGATATCTACAAGACCGATGCCAAGGTGCGCGAGCTCACGCCCGGCAACACGCATCTGCACAATTGGCTCGACATGGCGCGCGAACGCATCTCGTTCCAGGGCCTGCCGGCGCGCATCTGCTGGGTCGGCCTCGGCGACCGCCATCGCTTGGGCCTCGCCTTCAACGAGATGGTGGCAAGGGGCGAGCTCAAGGCGCCGGTCGTCATCGGCCGCGACCACCTCGATTCCGGCTCTGTCGCCTCGCCGAACCGCGAGACCGAGGCGATGAAGGACGGCTCCGACGCCATTTCCGACTGGCCGCTGCTCAACGCGCTGCTCAACACCGCCTCCGGCGCCACCTGGGTGTCGCTGCATCACGGCGGCGGTGTCGGCATGGGCTTCTCACAGCATGCGGGCATGGTGATCGTCGCCGACGGCACGCCCGATGCGGCCAGGCGCCTGGAGCGCGTGCTGTGGAACGACCCGGCGACCGGCGTCATGCGCCATGCCGATGCCGGCTACGACATCGCCATCCAGTGCGCCAAGGAGCACCAGCTGAACCTGCCGGGCATTCTGGGCTGAGCCATGCGCATTCTTCGTGCCGCCGGCTACCGCGTGATGCCGTGGAAGAATGGCGGCGGCACGACGACCGAGATCGCCGTATCGCCTGACGGCGCCGGCCTCGGCGATTTCGACTGGCGCATCTCGATGGCGCGTGTCGAGACGAGCGGGCCATTCTCCAGCTTTATCGGCATCGACCGCACGCTGTCGGTGCTGGAAGGCGAGGGCATCGTGCTCGATATCGCCGGCCAGCCGCCCGCACGGCTGACGGCAGCCTCGGCGCCGCTTTCCTTTCCCGGCGATGTGCCGACCAGCGCCACCTTGATCGACGGCCCGATCATCGATCTCAATGTCATGACCCGCCGGGGCCGGATGAGCCATACGGTCGAGCGGCTGTCGCTTATGCGCGCAACGGAGATTGAGGCGAAGGGCGGGACGACGCTTGTGCTTGTCGTGGGCGGCAGCGTCAAAGTCGCCTCCGACAACCCCACAGCGCTCGGCCCGCTCGACGCTTTGATCCTTGAGCGGCACAGCCCGAAAGCGCGCCTGGAGCCAGAAGGGCAGGGGCTGCTGTTCGTCATCGGACTGTCCGGCATCGCCGCCAATGGTTAACGGCTGTAGTCAAACATGATCGCGGCACCAGCGAAATATCGTCCGGCCCCTTGCATGTATCACGAAAAAGCCTGAATCCTTTCCCTGATCGGACCCCGGGGCGGGGAAGCGAGGGGCGTTCGCCCTTGAGTTGTCGAAAGGGGACGCCTCTGTGATGGAGCGCAAACAAACTTTCGGCCGAACCTGCCATGCAACCAATTGCATTTGAACCGGTTTTAGGGCCATTGCCGTGGCGGTGACGCCGCATTGCGCCCCGCCTTACGGAATAATCAATGAACATTCAGACGAACCCCACCAAGATCGAACAGACAAGCGCCGGCTTCCCGACAGTCACGGAAGCGCCGATACGCTCCAATTTCCTGCCCGAGGACCGGCTGCATGCGCTGGGCGCCGCGCTCGCCAAGGGCGAAGTCAGGGAGCTGTTCGGCCTGACGCCGTTCGAATTCCAGGCCCGCATCCGCGACAGCGCCAAGAAGATTCTCGAGGTCTACCGCTCGACCAATGCCGCCCAGGCCAAGGGCGAGACGATCACGCCCGCCGCGCAATGGCTGCTCGACAACAATTATCTGGTCGAGGAGACCATCTTCCAGGTCAAGCGCGACCTGCCGCGCCGCTTCTACCGCCAGTTGCCGACCCTGACGCTTTCCGACGGCACGGTGTTGCCACGCGCTTTCGCTGTCGCCTGGAGCTATGTCGTGCATTCCGACAGCGCTGTCTCGGCGACCATGTTCAAGGCGATCGTCGAGGGCTTTCAGTCGGTCGAGCCGCTGAAGATCGGCGAGCTGTGGGCGCTGCCGTCGCTGCTGCGTTTCGTGCTGATCGAAAACCTGCGCCGCATCGCGGTGCGCGTCCACCGCACCCGGCAGATGCGCCAGATCGCCAACGAGGTCGCGGACCGCGTTCTCGCGACCGACGACAATGCCGACCGGACCAGGATCCTGTCGCACTACGCCGCGCATGCGCAGGATACCACTTTCGCCACCCAGCTCCTTTATCGCCTGCGCGACGGCTCGCAGAATGCCGGCCGGGCGCTGGAATGGCTGGAGGGCGAGCTCGAGAAGACCGGCTCCGATGCCGAGGAGATCATCATCTCCGAGCATCAGACGCTCTCCGGCGGCAATGTCACCACCGGCAACATCATCCGCGGCCTGCGTCTCATCAACGACGTCGACTGGACGGTCTGGTTCGAGGGCGTCAGCCGCATCGACACGGTGCTGCGCCAGAAGACCGACTTCTCCGCGCTCGACTTCTTCTCGCGCGACCAGTACCGCACCGCGATCGAGCAGCTTGCGCGCCGTTCAGACCTTTCCGAATACCGCGTCGCCGAAAAGGCGATCGAGCTTGCGGGCCACACGCCCGGGCTCACCGATGCGTCCGGCGTGCCCGAGACTGCCGACCCCGCCGTGCATACCGATGTCGGCTTCTTCCTGGTCGGGCCGCGCCGTCAGGAACTGGAGCAGGCGATCGGCTACCGGGCTCCCTTCTATGTGACCTTCAAGCGGGCCTTTACCGCCACCGGCTGGCTCGGCATCGTCGTGCCGGTCTTCCTGCTGACGATGCTGCTGCTCTTCCTCTCGGGCAAGGCGCTGGCCAATCTCGGCCTCTTCGTGCCGTCGATCACGCTGATGCTGGCGCTGTTTGCGGTGCCCGCCAGCGAAGGCGCGCTGGCCTTCTTCAACACCGTGGTCTCGCTGTTCCTAAAGCCCACCAGGCTTGTCGGCTATGATTACAAGCACGGCATCCCGGCCGAGGCGCGCACGCTGGTCGTGGTGCCGTCGCTGATCGGTTCGCGCGACGATGTCGAGGAAAACATCCGCAACATCGAGGTGCACCACCTCGCCAACACGGCGGAAGAAATCCATTTCGCGCTCCTGTCCGACTGGCCGGATTCCGAGACCGAGATCGACGCCGCCGACATCGAGATCCTGCAATATGCGCGCGACGAGATCGCCAGGCTGAACGCGCGCTATCCGTCCGAAGGCGCGCCGCGCTTCTACCTTCTGCATCGCCGCCGGCTCTACAACCAGGCGCAGGGCTGCTGGATGGGCTGGGAACGCAAGCGCGGCAAGCTGCACGAGCTCAACCTTCTCTTGCGCGGCGACAGCGACACCACCTTCCTGCCGCTCGACATGCCGCTGCCGGAAAAAGTCACCTATGTGATGACGCTCGACGCCGACACGCGCACCACGCGCGACGCCGTATCGAGCCTCGTCGGCAAGCTCGCGCATCCGCTGAACCGCCCGCATTTCGATCCGGCTAAGCGCGTCGTCACCGCCGGCTACACCATCCTGCAGCCTCGCATCACCGCCTCGCTCACCAGCGGCGACGACGCCTCGTTCTTCCAGCGTGTCTTCTCGGCCAATCGCGGCCTCGATCCTTATGTCTTTGCCGTCTCGGACGTCTACCAGGACGTGTTCCGCGACGGCTCCTTCACCGGCAAGGGCCTCTACCATGTCGACGCCTTCGAGGCAGCGCTGAAGGGCCGCATCGAGGAAAACACCATCCTCAGCCATGACTTGCTAGAAGGCGCCCTGGCGCGCGCAGCGCTCGTTACCGACGTCGAGCTGGTCGAGGACTATCCGACCCGCTACTCGGTCGACGCCTCGCGCCACCACCGCTGGGCGCGCGGCGACTGGCAACTGCTCGGCTTCATGCTCGACCCGCGCTCCGGCGTGCCGGCGCTGTCGCGCTGGAAGATGGTCGACAATCTGCGCCGTTCGCTCACCCCGATCTTCTGGGTGATGGCGGCGGTCGCCGGCTGGACGCTGCTGCCCTTCACGCAGGCCGCGCAATGGCAGGCGCTTTTGATCCTCAGCCTGTTCATGGCGCCCACCTTCGACATCGTCAACGGCATCCTGCCGAAGAGCGGCGACCAGACGCCGCGTGGCCATTTTTCAGCGCTCGCCCGCGACACGGTGTTCGGCACGGCGCTGGTGGCGCTGAAGGTGCTGTTGATGGCGCATTTCGCCTGGATGATGGGCGACGCCATCACCCGCACGCTCTACCGTCTCTTCGTCACCCGACAGAATCTGCTGGAGTGGCGCACCGCTTCGCAGGCGCATAAGAGCGGCGGCAGCGATCTCGGCTCCTATTACAGCATGATGTACGGTGCCGTGATCATCGGCGTCGTCGGCCTTGCCATTCCGGTGCTCGCCGATTCCACCGGCGCCTTCGTTGCCTTCTTCTTCGCGATTTTCTGGATCGGATCGCCCGCTGTTGCCTGCTGGATCAGCCGCTCGGCCGAGACAGAGGACCGGCTGCGCATTTCGGCCTCCGACATCCATGCGCTGCGCACGGTGGCGCGCCGCACCTGGCACTATTTCGAGACCTTCGTGACGGCGGAGCATCACTATCTGCCCCCAGACAATTTCCAGGAAAGCCCGGCGCCCGTGGTGGCGCCGCGCACCTCGCCGACCAATATCGGCGTCTATCTGCTCTCGGTGGTGTCTGCGCGTGACTTCGGCTGGATCAGCCTGTCCGATGCCATCACCCGTATCGACGCCACGATGAGCACCATCGAGAACATGCCGCGCGACCGCGGGCACCTCTTCAACTGGTACGATACGACGACGCTGAAGCCGCTCTATCCGCTCTATATCTCGGCGGTGGACAGCGGCAACCTTGCCGGCCATCTGGTCGCGGTGGCCGCCGCCTGCGCCGAATGGGCCGAGGCGCCCTCAGTTCACCTGCAGGGCGATTTCGAAGGCATCCTCGACACCGTCACCATCCTCGACGAGAGCCTCGAGGAGCTGCCTGACGACCGCCGGCAATTGAGGCCGCTGCGGCAGCGTCTGGCCGACCGTCTCGACGGCATGCGCCGCGCCGTGATGACCATCAAGGCGCAGCCCGAGATGGCCTCGATCCGCACCATCAACCTGGCGGTGCTCGCCGGCGAGATCCGCAAGCTCGCCACCGCGATCCACACCGAGGTGGCTTCGCCGAAGAGCGATGTCATCGTCGACTGGGCCGCAAGGCTGGAGGCGACCTGCGAGGCGCATGTGCACGATTCGCACAATGACGAGGGCGCCGTGTCGGCGCTTCGCACCAAGCTGCTCGCGCTGCGCGGACGCTGCCGCCGCTACGCCTTCGAGATGGATTTCTCCTTCCTGATGCGGCAGGAGCGCAAGCTGCTGTCAATCGGCTACCGCGTCGAGGAGCACCAGCTCGACGAGAGCTGCTACGACCTGCTCGCCTCCGAGGCACGGCTGACCAGCCTGTTCGCCATCGCCAAGGGCGACCTTCCGACGGAGCACTGGTTCCGGCTCGGCCGCCCGATCGTCGAGATCGGCTTCAAGGGCGCGCTGATGTCCTGGTCGGGCTCGATGTTCGAGTATCTGATGCCGCCGCTGGTGATGAAGGAGGCGCAGGGCTCCATCCTCAACCAGACCAGCAAGCTCATCATCAAGCGCCAGATCCAGTACGCGCGCTCGAAGAACGTGCCCTGGGGTATTTCGGAAGCGGCCTACAACGCCCGCGACCGCGAGCTCACCTACCAGTACACCAATTTCGGCGTGCCCGGCCTCGGCCTGAAGCGCGGCCTTGGCCAGAACACCGTGATCGCGCCTTACGCGACGATTCTTGCGGCGCAGTTCAGCCCGCGCGAGGCGGTGCAGAACCTGATGCGCCTGCGCTCGATCGGCGCGCTCGGCCGCCACGGCTTCTACGACGCGGTCGATTTCACGCCGCAGCGCGTGCCGGAAGGCGCCGACCACGCCGTCGTCCAGAACTACATGGCCCACCATTCCGGCATGTCGATCGCCGCCGTGGCGGACGCCATCTTCGAAGGCCGGCTGCGCGACCGCTTCCACAGCGATCCGGTGATCGAGTCGGCCGAGCTCCTCCTGCAGGAGAAGGCACCGCGCGACATCCCGACCGCCACGGTCAGGACCGAGGCCGACGAGCGCGCCAAGGACGAGACCGAAACCGAGAGCCCGGACACCCGCATCATCCTCAATCCGATCAAGGAACTGCGCGCGACCAATGTGATGTCCAACGGCCACTATTCGGTCATGGTCACCGCCACCGGCTCCGGCTACAGCCGTTTCGGCGAGCTGGCCGTCACCCGCTGGCAGCCGGACCCGAGCGAGGACCGTCTCGGCACCTACATCTTCCTGCGCGACACCGCGACCGGCGACTGGTGGTCGGCGACCGCCGAGCCGAAGCGGGCGGAGAACGAACGCGTCCAGACGCTGTTTGCCGACGACAAGGCGAGCTTCACCAAGTCGGTCGGCTCGCTGCGTTCGGAAGTCGAATGCATCGTCATTTCCGAAGGCAACGGCGAGGGCCGCCGTATCACACTCTACAACGATGGCGCCACCGACCGGCATATCGAGGTGACCTCCTTCGCCGAGCTGGTGCTGGGCAACGAAGCCTCTGACAACGCCCATCCCGCCTTCTCGAAGATGTTCGTCGAGACCGAGATTGCGCCGAACAACGGCGCGATCTTCGCCACCAGGCGAAAGCGCGAGAAGAACGAGCCCGACCTCACCATGGCGCATTTCGTCACCGATCCGTCGGGCCCCTCGCGCGACGCGGAGGCCGAAACCGACCGCCGCGCCTTCATCGGCCGCGGCCGCACCATCGCCGACGCCGTGGCCTTCGATCCCGGCGTCAGGCTCTCAGGCAGCCAGGGCTTCACACTCGACCCGGTGGCGGCGCTTCGCCGCCAGGTGCGCGTGCCGGCGAACAAGAAGATCTCGCTGACCTTCTGGACCGTCGTCGGCGCCAACCGCGGCGAACTCGACGAGGCGATCGGCCGCCTTGATCATCAGGAGAGCTTCGCCCGCCAGGCAATGCTCGCCTGGACGCGCAGCCAGGTGCAGACGCGCCATCTCGGCCTCAGCCTGACCGATGCCGCCAACGTGCAAAAGCTGGCGCGCTATCTGATCTATCCCGATCCGTTCCTGCGCCTGCCGGCGGATTCCATCGCCTCCGGTCTCGGCCGCCAGTCGAGCCTCTGGCCGACCAGCATCTCCGGCGACTTCCCGATCTTCCTCGTGCGCATCGGCGACGTCGCCGACCTCGAGATCGTCGCCCAGGCGCTGCGCTTCCAGGAATACATGCGCGCCCGCGGCATGATGATCGACTTCGTCGTCGTCAACGAGCAGGCTTCCTCCTACGTGCAGGACCTGCAGCGTGCGGTGGAGACGCTGTGCGAGAACAGCCGCCTGCGCGGACGCGAGCTCGGGCCGCGCCAGCACATCTTCGCCGTGCGCCGCGATCTGATGGACGAGCCGACCTACAAGACCTTGCTGTCCGTCGCCCGCGTCGCGCTCCATACCCGCAACGGCACCATCTTCGACCAGCTCGAGCGGGCCGAGGCGGCGGCATTGCAGGCCCGCGACGCCTTGCAACAGGCGGAAGGCGTTCCGACCCGCCAGCCGTCTCCGCCATTGCCCGAGCCGACTCCGGCAAGCCAGGGAGGGGCCGACATCGCCGCCGACGGCACCGGCCTCAGCCACTGGAACGGATTCGGCGGCTTCGACGGCGACGGCCGCCACTATGTGACGCGGCTGACCGGCCGTCGCGTGACGCCGCAGCCCTGGATCAACGTCATCTCCAACGCCTCCTTCGGCTTCCACGTCTCGGCGGAGGGCGCCGGCTTCACCTGGAGCCGCAACAGCCGCGACTATCAACTGACGCCGTGGTCGAACGATCCGGTGTCGAACCGGCCGGGCGAGGGCTTCTATATCTACGATCACCTGAGCGCCAAGGCGTTCTCGCCCATGGCTGCCGTGGTGCGCGACCCCTCGATGACCTACGAAACCTGGCACGGGCAGGGGTTCTCGACCTTCCGCTCGAAGCGCGGATCGCTGTCGATGGATCTGACGCAGGTGGTCGACCCGGAGGATCCGGTGAAGATCACGCGGCTGCGCATCCAGAATGCCGGCTCGGTGCCGGCAAAGCTGCGCGTCTATGCCTATGCCGAATGGGTGCTGGGCGGCCATCGCTCGCGCACGGCCGCGACCATCGTGCCGTCGCGGGACGCTGCGACCGGCGCCATGCTGGCGCAGAACCCCTACGGGCTCGATTTCGGCGAGCGGGTGGCCTTCCTTGCCGCTACGGCCCCGGTGCATTCCGTGACCGCCGATCGCGGCGAATTCATCGGCAGGCATGGCACGACGGAATATCCGCAGGCTGTGCTTGGCGGGCTGGGCCTGTCGGGCCGGGTCGAGGCGGGCGATGATCCCTGCGCGGTGATCGCCAGCGATATCGACATTCCGGCCGGCGGCGACGTGACGCTGTTGTGGCTGCTCGGCGACGCCGCCACGGCCGCCGGGGCGAGCGCCCTGGTGCAGACCCATCGCGGCAAGGATTTCGACCAGCGCCTGGCCGACAACGAGCGCGTCTGGCGCGGCTTCCTCGACACCCTCCAGGTCGAGACGCCGGACAGAGCGCTCAACGCCATGGTCAATCACTGGCTGCCTTACCAGAGCCTGGCCTGCCGCATTCGCGCGCGCTCGGCCTTCTACCAGGCGAGCGGCGCCTTCGGCTTCCGCGACCAGCTGCAGGACACGCTGGCCCTGCTGGCGCACGATCCAAAGCTGGCGCGCGACCAGATCCTCAACGCCGCGCGCCGACAGTTCCCGGAGGGCGACGTGCAGCACTGGTGGCTGCCGCGCACCGATGCCGGCGTGCGCACCATGATCTCGGACGATGTGGTGTGGCTCGCCCATGCGACGGCCCGCTACATCGAGGTGACGGGCGATGCCGCGATCCTCAAGGAGCAGATCCCGTTCATCGACGGACAGCAGCTCGGCGAGGGCGAGCACGATGCCTTCTTCACACCCGAGATCACCAAGACCACCGCTCCGCTCTACGAGCACTGCGCGCGGGCGCTCGATCTGGCCATCAAGCGCAGCAGCCCGGCCGGCCTGCCGCTGATACTCGGCGGCGATTGGAACGACGGCATGAACCGCGTCGGCGAAGGCGGCAAGGGCGAGAGCGTGTGGCTGGGCTGGTTCCTCTTGAAGACGCTGGGCGACTTCGCTCCGGTCGCCAAGGGACAGGGCGATACAAAGCGCGCCCAGGCCTGGACCAAGCATGCGGACCTCCTGAAGCGGGCGCTGGAAAGTGCTGCCTGGGACGGCCAGTGGTACCGGCGCGGCAGCTTCGACGACGGCACGCCGCTCGGCTCGAAGAGTTCAGACGAGTGCAAGATCGATTCCATCGCCCAGTCCTGGAGCGTGCTTTCGGGCGAGGGGGATCCCGCGCGCTCGACCACGGCCATGGAGCAGGCAGCGGAGCTGCTCGTCGACGACGAGCTCAAGATCGTGAAGCTGTTCACGCCGCCCTTCTCGAACAGCAACAAGGATCCCGGCTACATCAAGAGCTACCCGCCGGGCGTGCGCGAGAATGGCGGCCAGTACACCCACGCCGCCACCTGGTTCGTCATCGCGCTGGCCGAGATGGGCCGCACCGATGAGGCCTATCGCTGCTTCTCGATGCTGAACCCGGTCAATCACGCCTCGGACGAGGCGGCGGCCGAGCATTACCGCGTCGAGCCTTACGTCGTGGCTGCCGACATCTATGCCGGCGAAGGAAAGGGCGGCCGCGGCGGCTGGACCTGGTACACGGGCTCGGCCGGCTGGCTCTACCGCGCAGCCGTGGAGGGCATCCTGGGCATCGAACGGCGCGGCAAGCAGATCACGTTCAAGCCGAAGCTGCCCAGCCACTGGGACGGCTACGCCGCCACGCTCAAGATGTTCGACGGCGAAATTAACGTTCGCGTCGTCCGCGACAAAAAGACCAAGTCGATCTCGCTCGAACTCAATGGTTCGAAGACAAAATCGGCGTCTTTCGAGCCAAAAGCCGGCGAGAAGACCGAGGTCGTTGTCAAGATTCCTGCGTAAAATCAATGGTTTGGCTTATTGGCCGCGCATCCGTAAGGGATGTGCGGCCAAGCTCGACGTTTTACTTGGCCGTGAGCCGGCCGAATATCGCCCACGCTCCTTTAGGCCCGGCTAAGCAAGCGCCTTGTGATTAAAAATGTGGCAGTGTGGGGCAGGTGCCATTATTTTGCCGTAAGGCTGACATTTCACCTTTTATCTCAAACCGTTAGGTGATCACGTCAGATTTCGTACCGTCGTCATCTTTTGTTCGCTAAATGGGAACGGAAGCGATAGACGGGCATTGTTTTGCGACGCGTTAACCGGTACGTGTCAAAAAATGGTGCGGTGCACAATACCGGGATTGAGCACAGCAAAGAATTTGGCGGAGTAGCTGAAGTGTCACTTCTGCAGATCTACTTGAGAGCGCTTGGTTATCTGGCTGCCGACAAGAAGCGTGTCGCGGTCATCTGCGGCGCCAACATCGCTCTTGCCATGATCGCGATCGTCGAGCCGATCCTGTTCGGCCGGGTGATCGATGCCATCTCGAGCCACGGTTCGGTGTTCTCCACGCTCGCCGTCTGGGCAGCGCTTGGCGCCTTCAACATCGTCGCCTTTGTCATGGTGGCGCGCGGCGCCGACCGTTTCGCCCACGCCCGCCGCTCGGAAGTGCTCTGCCAGTCCTTCGAGCGCGTCATCACCATGCCGCTCGCCTGGCACCACCAGCGCGGCACCTCCAATTCGCTGCACACGCTGCTGCGCGCCGTCGAGACGCTGTTCAGCCTGTGGCTGGAATTCATGCGCCAGCACCTGTCGACGGCGGTCGCGCTGGCGCTGCTCGTCCCCACCGCGCTCTCGATGGACGTGCGCATGTCCATGGTGCTGATCGGCCTCGGCGCGCTCTATCTCGGCATCGGCCGGCTCGTCATGCGCCGGACCAAGGCAGGGCAGGCTGCGGTCGAGCGCCACTACCACACCGTGTTCGCCCACGTGACCGACTCCGTCAGCAACGTCGCCGTGCTGCAGAGCTACAACCGCATCGGCCATGAAACCGCGACGCTGAGGCGCTACGTCAAGGACCTGCTCGACGCGCAGAACCCTGTGCTCGACTGGTGGGCGATCGCCAATGCGCTGCATCGGCTGTCCTCGACCATCTCGATGATGATCGTGCTCCTGATCGGCGCCTATCTCGTCACCCATGGCCAGCTTCGCGTCGGCGACGTGATCGCCTTCACCGGCTTCGCCACACTGCTGATTGCCCGTCTCGACCAGATGTCGGCTTTCGCCAACCAGATCTCCGAGGCGCGCGCCAAGCTCGAGGACTTCTACCGCCTCGAGGACTCGGCCGCCGACGCCGCCGAGCCGGATGGCCTGCGCGAGCTCACCAATGTCACCGGCCATGTGCGCTTCGAGAACGTCAGCTTCGAGTTCGCCAATTCCGGTCACGGCATCGAGGACGTGTCGTTCGAGGTGCCGGCCGGCAAGACGGTTGCCATCGTCGGCCCGACCGGCGCCGGCAAGACGACGCTCATCAACTTGCTGCAGCGCGTCTTCACGCCGGCCAGCGGACGCATCCTGATCGACGGCATCGACACCCGCACGGTGACGCGCAAGTCGCTGCGCCACTCGATCGCCACCGTCTTCCAGGACGCCGGCCTGCTCAACCGCTCGATCGAGGACAACATCCGCGTCGGCCGCGCCGATGCGAGCAATGACGAGGTGCACGCCGCCGCCAATGCCGCCGCCGCGCAGGACTTCATCCTGGCCAAGAGCGGTGGCTACGACACCGTCGTCGGCGAGCGCGGCGGCCAGCTTTCGGGCGGCGAGCGCCAGCGCATCGCCATTGCCCGCGCGGTGCTGAAGGACGCGCCGATCCTGGTGCTCGACGAGGCGACCAGCGCGCTCGACGTGGAGACCGAGGACCGCGTCAAGGAAGCGATCGACGAGCTGCGCCGCGACCGCACCACCTTCATCATCGCCCACCGCCTGACCACTGTGCGCGACGCCGACCTGGTCGTCTTCATGGACAAGGGTAAGGTGGTCGAGTTCGGCGGCTTCACCGAGCTGTCGCTGCGCAACGGCCGCTTCGCTGCCCTGCTGCGCGCCGGCGGCCTGCTCAACGACGAGGAAGTCCGCCGCCTCAGCCGCCCGGTGAACGAAGCGGCGTAAGTTCTTCCCTTCTTCCCTTGTGGGAGAAGGTGTCGCCGAAGGCGACGGATGAGGGGTGTTCCAGGGAACGCCAGCGTCTCATTCCGTCCAGCACCCCTCATCCGTCTCGGCGCTCCGCGCCGATCCACCTTCTCCCACAAGGGGAGAAGGGAAGGGCGCTCCCGCCTGCGACAACCGTCCAATTGCCCCGGACACGCTGCCGGTCTATTTAGGGCAGCATGAGCGATACCACTTCACGCCTGAGCGGCTGGGCCGATCTCGCCAACCCGACGCGCTTCGTCGGGCTGGCGGACAAGGTTATCCCGTGGCTGGCGGCGATCGCCGCGGTCCTGCTTGCCGTCGGCCTCTATATGAGCTTCACGGCCCCGGAAGATTTCCAGCAGGGCATCACGGTGCGCATCATGTATATCCACGTGCCTTTCGCCTGGCTCGCGATGATGTGCTACACGATCATGGCGATCTCGGCGCTGGGAACGCTGGTCTGGCGCCATCCGCTGGCCGATGTCGCGCTGAAGGCCGCGGCGCCGATCGGCGCCACCTTCACGGCGCTTGCGCTGATCACCGGCTCCATCTGGGGCAAGCCGATGTGGGGCACCTGGTGGGTGTGGGACGCGCGGCTGACCTCGGTCTTCGTGCTGTTTCTGATGTATCTCGGCATCATCGCCCTGACGCGCGCGCTGGATGATGCCGGCCGCGCCGCCTGGGCCGCGGCCATCATCACGCTGGTCGGCTTCATCAACATCCCGATCATCAAATTCTCGGTCGACTGGTGGAACACGCTGCACCAGCCCGCCTCGGTCTTCCGGCTCGGCGGCCCGACCATCGACCCATCGATGCTGTGGCCGCTAGCCGTCATGGCGCTCGGCTTCACCGTGCTGTTCTTCGCGCTGCACCTGATGGCGATACGCACGGAGATTTTCAGGCGCCGAGTGATCGCGATGCGCAGGGTTGCTGCGAGGCAGGCGGAACGGCAGTAGGCGTCACCCCATCCTGCCTCGCGCTGCCACCGGCAGCGTTTCCAGCACCTTGTCGCCGTCGATCAGGTGCACCTGGTCGAAGAGGTTCGTCACCACGCAGCAATGATCGGGCACGACGCGCACGCGCTCGCCGATGCGAAGGCCGGCGCCGTCCGAAAGTGTGACGGTGCCATGCTCTTCGCTTAAGGCGGTGACCAGCGCGCCGGGGACGCCGAGCAGCTCGCCGAAATCGGCCAGCCCGAGCGTATCGGAGGACAGCGCCTTGCTGCCGCTATCGAGGATGGCGCGCGTCGGCGTCGGATGGCTGACCACGGTGGCGAGCACCGTCAGCGCGCAATCGTCGAGCGTGCCGACGCCTTTGGCGACCTGGTAGCGGTCGAGATAGATGTAAGTGCCGGGCCGGTATTCGGTGACGACGCTGTCCTCGCCCGAGCGCCACATGTCCGGCGTGCCGCCGCTGGAGATGCGCGTGCATGCGAGCCCGGCTGCGGCGAGCGTCTCACGCGCGTTTCTCAGCCAGGCCTCCGCTTCGGCGGCGTGTCCGGCGGCCGGATAGGTCATCAGCCCGCCGAAGGCGAGGCCCTTGGCCTGGTCGATCAGTTTCGCCAGTGCGACCGCTTCGGCAGGACTCTGCACGCCGCAGCGGCCCATGCCGGTGTCGCACTCGACCAGCACGGAGAGCGGATGGCCGGTATTGGTGAAGGTCGCGGCTAGCCCTTCCAGCGTTTCATGGCTGTCCGCCGTTACCGAGAGCGCGACGCGGCCGTGCAGCGCCTTCAGCCGTTCCAGCTTGGCGCGGCCGAGAATGTTGTAGGGAAGAAAAATGTCCTCAAGCCCGGCATCGGCCATCACTTCGGCCTCGCCGATCTTCTGGCAGGTGATGCCGACGGCCCCGGCCGCCACCTGCCTCTTTGCCCAGTAAGGCAGCTTGTGCGTCTTGATGTGCGGCCGGAGCTTCAGCCCGTGGCGGTCGGCATGCGCCTGCGCTCGTTTGATGTTGGCTTCGGCGCGGGCCGCGTCGATCAGGATCGCCGGCGTGTCGAGGTCGTCTATGCTTGCCATGAAAGTCACCGCTCAAAAGCATGTCTCCCGAAAGTGGAAGCCGGTTTCGGGACAAAGACATGCGTAATCAAAAGACCGGTCGCGGTTATGAGCCCGATCCGGCCGATTGTCACCGGGCCAGAGCCGTCAGTTTGCGTCGACAGCGGACCGGCATTGGGCTATGCGGATGGGCAGATTTCAGCAGGCACGGCCGGAAGGAAGAGGACTCATGAAACGCTCCACCATCAACGACATCATCCGCGACGCCGATGCCTTCATCCGCTCGTTCGGCTACATCATGCCGCCCTTCGCCTATTGGAGCCCGGAAGAGATGAAGGCGCACAAGGCGGACTCCGCGGCCATTTTCAACTCGCGCCTCGGCTGGGACATCACCGACTACGGCCAGGAGAAGTTCGACGAGCTTGGCCTCTTCCTGTTCACCGTCCGCAACGGCCGCTACGAGGACATGAAGCTCGGCATGGGCATGCTCTATGCCGAGAAGATCATGATCTCGCGCAAGGACCAGCTCTCGCCCATGCACCGCCACAACATCAAGGCCGAGGACATCATCAACCGCGGCGGTGGCAAGCTGGTGCTGGAACTGTTCATGCACGATCGCGACGGCGGCATCGATCCGAAGGCCGAAGTGTCGGTGCCGGTCGACGGCACCATCCACAGATTGCCGGCCGGCGGGCTCTTGAAGCTCGACCCTGGCCAGAGCGTGACGCTGATGCCCGGCGTCTGGCACGCCTTCTGGGCCGAGGGAAAGGACGTGCTCATCGGCGAGGTCTCGACCGTCAATGACGACCTCACCGACAACGTCTTTCGCGACCCGATCGGACGGTTCTCCAATGTCGAGGAGGACGTGGCGCCGCTGCACCTGTTGGTGTCGGATTATGAGAAGTGGGTGGGCTAGGCGAGGGCGCCGCCTGGACATCACATCAATTCATTGGTTGGCGCTGCCCTCATTGCCCTGCCGGGCATTTCTCTCCGTAGTGACGGGGAGAAGGGTATGGCCGCGACCGTACTACGCTTCCTTGCAACGCTTGAGATTTGCGAAATCGCCGGCGACAGCATCTTTCGTCACCATACGGGGAGAAATGCCCGGCAGGGCGATGAGGGGCAGCACTGACGTTTCCAGGATACGCCAAGGCTACCGCGCGTGTTTATCCGCCTTCCGATTCCCGAGCAGCAACTTGCGTTCCAGATGTGCGCGGAGCTCGCCGTAGTAGGCGGTGAGGAAGGCTTTTGAATCGGCGGGCTCGACCTTCGCGCCGATCTTGCGGGCGATCGTTTCCGCCACAGCCTTCATCGCGAAATAGTCGTTGCGGCGCAGCACTTCTTCCAGCTTGTGCAACTCGGCAATGCCATAGGCGTCGAGCTGTGCCGCGCTGAACAGGAAGCGGGCCGCGACGGGGTCCTTGCGCAGCGACAAATCTTCGACCAGCGCTACTTTCGGCGCCTCGACCACCCAGGTGCCGGCCAGCAGGTCGCCGATCCTCAGGCGGTCGCGATTGAAGAGCGGGAACAGCGAGAACAGCAGCGCCCACACCAGGCCGAAGATGGTCGACAGCGTGTCGGCGACGCCGGCACTGCCGCGCGCGGCGAGGATCGACAGCGGCAGGAACACCTCGATCTCGCGCATCAGGTTGCGCGCGATGACCTGATCGAGGGTGAGACCCGCGCCGCTGCGCGAGGCGACCCGCACACCGACCATCCGTTTGCCGGGCGTCGCTGCCCGCCGTCCCGCCTCGAAGGCGATGAAATAGACGTTGCGCAGCAAGAAGATGAAGATGATCCAGACGATGAAGAGCGGTTCCGCGTCCTTCGCACCAAGGCCGCCCAGGCCGAAGATCGCGACGAGGCTGACCACGACAGCGGCGACGATGATGATCACCACGTCGAGCAGGAATCCCGAGGCGCGCGTGCCGGCATCCGCCAGTTTTACGCGCAGGTCCACCCCCTCCGGCGTGACCAACGGGCGGACGAGTGCGGTGGGGTTCCTAGCGGTC
This sequence comes from Mesorhizobium album, assembly GCF_033977205.1. Classification (NCBI taxonomy): domain Bacteria; kingdom Pseudomonadati; phylum Pseudomonadota; class Alphaproteobacteria; order Hyphomicrobiales; family Phyllobacteriaceae; genus Mesorhizobium; species Mesorhizobium album. Next base: position 45,532 of record NZ_JAVIIW010000027.1, read on the forward strand.
GCCATGCCGCACCATCCGCAACAGGTAGAAATAGCAGATCCAGAGCGCCAGCATGCCGTCGCCGATCGCGTAGCGGGCGAGGTCGTTGGTGATCGTCTGCCGGCCGATGCCTTCGAGCAAGCCGGCAATCAACAGCATCACCGCAACGCCGACCATCGCGGTTGCCGCCACGCGCCCGGCCCGTGCTGCCGCGGCCATGCGCGTCAACTCGCCGGGGAAGGCGATGCTTGTGCCGATGCGCATGCCGGCCGCCCCTGCGATGGCGATCGCGAACAGCTCCGTCGTCCCGTGGATCGACAGCCAGCCGCCGAGCGCGAAGCCGAGCCCCTTGGCGGCATAGACCTGGAACAGCGCGCCCAGCATGCAGCCATTCATCAGGATGAGGAGCACGCTCGGCACCGCGAAGGCGAAGCCGAGCGCGAAGGCGAGGATCGCCACCTGGGTGTTGTGGGTGAAGAGATAGGCGGCAAAGCCCGAGAGGAAGTGGTCGCCGCCGCCGTAGAGCACGCTGCGCAGCATCTCGGCCGAAGAATCCGGATTGCGCCCGCCGGCGAGGCTCGGCGCGATGATCGCGTCGTACCAGCGCTTGTCGGAGGTGACCAGCCAATAGCCGGCAATGGCGCCGACCACGGTCAGCCCGACGGATACCCAGACTTCGCGCCACAGGTCGCGGATCGCTGCCGGCCAATCGCGCAGGAAGAAGTCGCCAATGCGTGTCCTCAAAGATCGCCGCGCGCCATAGAGATAAAAATAGCCGCGCAGGCAGAGCGCCTCGAGATAGGCGATCAGCGCGCTGTCGAGCGAGGTCGCTCGCGCCACCGAGAGCGAGGACAGCGCCGAACGGTAGAGAAGCGGCAGCGACAGAAGCTCGTCTTCCGACAGCGCGCGCGGCGCCCGTTTCTCGACGCGGCCAAGCAGCGCCTCGAACGCCTTCCAGTCGGCCTCGCGCTCCTGGCGGAAGCTTGCCAAGGACTGGCGGACGGCATCGGTGCCGGCGGGCAGCGTCATAAGAGGTTTTCCTCCTTGAGCTCGATATAGCGCTCGACCAGCGCCGGGCCGAGGCGCTGGTGGTCGGCCTCGATGACATGCGCGCCGAGCAGCCTGAGGCGCCCGATCACCACCTGCCGCTGCCTGAGCAGGTCGCCGGCGGTCACCGCGCGGGCCACATCCTCCGGCTCCGCCGGCGCCAGGTCGGCCAGCGTCTCCAGCTCGACATCCTTCATCAGCATGAACAACACCAGATGCCGCTCGGTCAGCCGCCCGACGGTGCGGAGCATCAGTTCGGCGCTGATCGGGTCGACGAAATCGGTAAAGACGATGACCAGCGATCGCCGGTCAAGCTTTGCCGCAAGCGTCGTCAGCGCCAGCGTGAAATTGGTCTCCTCGGTCGAATAGTCGATTTCGGCCGCGCGCTTCTGGATCATGGTGAAGCTCGGCGAGCCGCGCACCGCGCCGCTCGAGACGCGCGGCCGGGCGTCGAAGGAGAACAGGCTGACGAGGTCGCCGCCCTTGAGCGCAATGAAGGCCGATAGAAGTGCTGCCGTCACCGCCCGGTCGACCTTCGGCACGCCGTCGACGGGCTCGCACATCAGGCGGCCGCTATCGATAGCGAGCACAATGTTGTTGTTCTCCTCGATCCGGAATTCGCGCGCCAGCAGCTTGCCGTGGCGGGCGCTGCGCTTCCAGTCGATCATGCGCCGGCCCATGCCGGGCTGGTAGTCCTTCAGCGCCTCGAACTCGCGCCCCTGGCCGGCGCGCTTCTGCGCGTGGCCATCGGCAAGGGCGGAGCGCTGCAGCAGCGTAATCGCCTCGTCGCGCGCGCGGCTGACATCGGGCAGCACCGCTATCTTGCGGTCCATGGACAGCACGACCTGGTTCCAGACCAGCCCGAACGGCCCCTGCCAGCGCAGCCACAGCCGGTCGAAGCCGGCGATGCCGCGCCTGACCGCATCGAATTCGAGGTCGAGGGTGCCGCCATTCGCGGGCAGGGCGCCGCCCGTGCCGTTGACCGGTGTCAGCCGCTGGTCGTGCCCGACGCGCGCCTGCAGCCGGCGCGGCCGCGCTCCGAGACCTGCGGCGATATGAAGGGTGAACCGTCCGCCGACGCCGACCTGCGGCGGCGCGGTGAGCGTCGCGCTGAGCGAGGCGCGCCCGCGCCCGGCCGCCGCGTCGACCGCCAGGAAGGCCAGCAGGACGCAGATCCACAGCAGGCCGAGATACCAGACATGCGGCAGCGCGAGCGCGATCAGGAAGGCGGGGATCGCCCCGGCCGCCGCTGCCCAGACCGCTCGTCCGCTCGGATAGATCACCGTGGCGCTTCCGTCTGATCGACGAGATCGGAAACGATCTGCTCCACCAGCCGTCCGTCGATCTGCGCCGCCGGCGAGAGGATGACGCGGTGGCGCAGCGTCGGCACGGCGAGCGCCTTGACGTCGTCGGGGATGACATAGTTGCGGCCGTCGAGCGCCGCTCTGGCGCGCGCGGCCCGCGCCAGCATGGCGCCCGCGCGCGGACTGGCACCCACCTCCAGGTCCGGGCTCTCGCGCGTGCCGCGCACAAGTGCTGCGATATAGCCGACGACATCCTCGACCAGCGTGACGTCGCCGACCGTCGCCAACGCCGCTTCGAGGGTCTTGCGGTCGGTCTGCGCCTTGATGCCGTACTGCTCGATATTGTGCGAGGCCGAGCCGCCGTGATGGATGATGATGGCGCGTTCTTCCCTGAGGTCCGGATAGCTGACCCGGTGCTTGAACAGAAAGCGGTCGAGCTGCGCCTCGGGCAGCGGATAGACGCCCTGATGCTCGATCGGGTTCTGCGTCGCCACCACCATGAAGTTGCGCCCAAGCGAATGCGTGGCGCCGTCGAAGGTGACGGCATGCTCCTGCATGGCTTCGAGGAGTGCGGCCTGCGTCTTCGGCGGCGTGCGGTTGATCTCGTCGGCGAGCAAAAGGTCGCAGAAGATCGGGCCGCGCGTCAGCGTGAATTGGCCGGTCTGGAAGTTGTAGATGTTGGAGCCGACGATGTCGCCGGGCATCAGGTCGGGTGTGAACTGGATGCGCCCATAGGAGACGCCGAGCGCCTGCGCGAAGCAGCGGGCGGTCATGGTCTTGGCGGTGCCCGGCGGCCCTTCGAGTAATATATGCCCGCCGGCGAACAGCGCCGTCAGCATCAGATCGACTGTGTCGCGCTGACCGGTGATCGCTTTCGCAACTTCTTCCCTGATCGCGCTCGCCAGGGCCTTTACATTATCGACGTTCACCAAGCCTCCTTGCCGTCCAGTCATGCAGCTCTTCCGCTGCTTCATGCATTGCGGCCAATGTTTTGGAATCGTTCGCATTCTTGAAGCGCTGGGTGAAGCCGTGCGCTTCTTGGCTGTCGCGGGAATCCAGCCAGCGGTCGAGCGCCTCGCCCTGCAGCCCGTGTGGCGCGCCAAGCAGCGCGGCAGCGCGCTGGCGCATCAGCGCCGCGTAGCGGTCGCCAACCCCTTGCAGCCGTCCGGCGCGCTTGAGCAGCATCGCCGTCGTGTCGACCAGCGCCCGCTTGCCGAAGGCAATGGCGCGGACCTCAGCGCGCGGCGGCCCGAACCGCCCGAGCCCATGCAGGAAGGCAAGCGCGGCAGCCGTCAGCACCGACAAAGTCAGCGCCAGGAAGGGTGGCTCGACCAGGAGCTTGCCGAGATCGTAATTCTGGCCGATGCCGTGCAGCGTCAGGTCGAACATCACCGCGCCCTTGGCGGGCTCCAGCATGGCGATCATGTCGAGCGCGGCGGCTGCCTTTTGCGGATCCTTCAGCGCGGCGTTGTTGATGAGATCGGGGTCGGTCAGGATGTAGAAGGGCTCGTTGTCGAGCTCTGTAAGGATAGCCTTACCGTCACCTGCAGAGATCAACGGATGATCGTCGGCCACCCACTGCAGCTCGTCGGGCACGGCGATCTTGCGCCCTTCGACATCGATCCGGTCGACCGTCGACTTGCCTTCGCCGAGCTTCGCCTTGGCAAGGCGGCCGAGCCAGTCGTTGACGAAGCTGTCGGGCAGCCGCTCGACCTTCGTCTCCCAGCCCTCGTGGCCGGGTTGCGGAATGGTAACCCATTTGGGCAGCACGAACAGCGTGTCCTTGCCCGAGCGCAGCTTGACGATGCGCTGCAGCGCAGCCGGATCGCTGCCTGGCGCGATGGTGACGATCAGCAGGAAGGTCGATGCCAACGGGGATTCCAGATCCTTCTCGCCGCGCGCCATGGGCGGCGCCTGGCCGTTGGTGAGCTTCAGCCACTCGACAAGTCCGGCATAGCCGGTGCCGCCCCTGGAGAGCGGCGTGGCGCCGCCCTCGGGCTGACGAAAATCCGGTGCATACGTCGAGAGCAGGAAAAAGCCGGCGGCCGCCAGGAGGCTGGCGAAGATGCCCCAGAACAGCGTCCTGCGGCTGAACGGCGCCTCGGCTGCCTCGGTCGCTTCCGCGCTCATGCCCAGGCATCCCGGAAGGCGAAGCGCTCATAGGCGCCGCGCGCCTGCCGCCAGCCTTCGGCGCCAACCGGCCGGCGGGCAAACAGCGCCGCCTCGACGATGCGCGTGATCTCGCTGAAGGCTGCGCGGGGGCGGGACGGGATGGAACTCGCGGCGGCGATGTCGCGCGACGTCAGCGACGGGCGCAAGAAGTCGGGCAGGCGGGTGGCGATGTCGGCAACGCTGCGGCGCAAGAGAAGATGCACCGCCTCGTCATAGTCGCCGCGCGCGGCAAGCGCGTCGGCTTCGGAGAGCAGGATCTGCGCCGCGCCAGCATCCGGCCGCCATTCCTCGGTCGCTCCGGTCTCCTGGCGGTTTCGCCGCCACGGCAGGCGCCAGGCGACACCTCGCGCTTCTAGGATGAGCAGAAACGCAATGATCGCGACGCCGATGATCACCGCGCCCCAGAAGAGATAGATCATGTAGGGCCCGAGCTTGGCCACGGCCTCGATCAGGGGCTTCAGCCATTCCGGCGGTTCCGGCCGCACCAGCCCCGGCAGGTCAAACTGGATCGAATCGTCCGCCAGCAACTGCTTGTGCATCTTGGCCAGCCATTCGGCGTCCGATGTGCCCGGCTGTGCAACTGTCACCCGCTCGCTCCCCCTGCAACCCGCGGTTCGGCACCGACACTGGCAATGCTGCATGGCAATTGCAAGTGCACTGGACGCGGCCCGCCAATCTTGGCAAATTTACTTTGAAGTTGCCGAATTGGATGCGGCGGCGGCTCGGGGGAAACTATCATGACCACTGCGACATTGGGACGACCAGGCAGATTCGAGATCGGCAGGGTGTTCAACAGCACCTTTGCCGTTATTACCCGCAACATAGGACTCTGTCTCGGGCTGGCGCTGCTGTTCTCGGGCCTGCCGACATTTATTTTTCAACTGTGGAATGAAACTCGGCTAGGCAAGCTGGCGGCCGGCGATCCCTCAAACCTAGCGCTGACCGATCCAAGCGTGGCGATCCGGGATTCCCTCCTCACCATCGTCATTACCCTTCTCTATTTCATTTTGTCGCTGCTGTTGCAGTCGGCTTTGGTTAGGGCGACGATAGAGGACCTGAACGGCAAGAAGCCCGACTTTGGCGACAGTGTCCAGATAGCCATCCGCTGCCTGCTGCCGACGATAGGCATCGGGCTTCTGGTCGCGCTCGGCGCGGGCGCCGCATCGGTGGCGCTTTTTGTGCCCGGCATCATCCTTTGGCTCGGCTGGTCGGTTTCCGTGCCGGTCCTGGTGCAGGAGCGGCTTGGCGTGTTCGGCTCGATGTCGCGCAGCCGGGCGCTCACCAAAGGCAATCGGTGGTCGCTGTTCGGCCTGTTCGTGATCATTTTTATCCTGGCCATGGTAGTCCAGCTGGTGCTCGGCACTGCCGTCTATCTCTTCGGCGGCATCATCGGCGCGGTGCTCGGCGCTGTGGTTTCCGCCATGATGTCGACGGTCATGTCGACCGCTACCGCGGTCAGCTATGTCGAGCTGCGCCAGGTCAAGGAAGGCACCAGCGTCGACGAGCTGGCGAACATATTCTCGTAGAGAATGCCTGACGGATTCCCGCGTTCCGAGCCGGTCAGGCGCAATCTGCGCCGAAAGGCGAGGACTTGGCAAACGCTTCTCAGCTGTCGAACCGTGCCGGACGAAGCGGTTCGAGCAAGGGACTGGGCATGCCGCTGACGATCTCGCCGGCCAGCAATTCGCCTGCGATGAGGCCCAGCGTCGCGCCGCTATGGCTGAAGACGACGTGGTATCCGGGAATACCGGTCAACTGGCCGATCACCGGCTCGCCGTCTGCGGGGATTGGCTTCGGTCCCATGTGATGGCTTTCCGGCGCGAGCGTGGGATTGCCTTCAAGAACCTTCGAGGCTTCCTCGAGCAGCCCCGAGATCGTGGACGGTTTGGCTTCGTACGTGCCGTCGCCGCGCACGATGACTTCGTCCTCGGACCATGCGGAGTCGAGCGCGAAGGCGCCGTTCGGAGTGGGCCTGATGGCGACACGCGGCGTGTTGAGCACGGCACGCAGCGGATGCGCGATTGGTTTGCTGAAGACGAGCAGGGCGCGCGTCGTGCCGTCGCCGATGCGCCTGCCGACCTTGGCCGCCATGCCCGGCACCGCGGAGCCCGCCGCAACCACGACGGCATCGGCATCGACCGCCTGGCCGGAAGCGGTCCTCACGCCGCTGACGCGGCCATTGACCAGCGTGACGTCGGCGGAGCCGGCGTCGGTGAGGACACGGCCGCCGCGTTCGCGAAATTCCTGCAGCAGCAGGTCGATGAGCGACGGCAGGTCGACCCAGCCTTCGCCGGCATTGAAGATCGCGCCTTGGCGAGGCACGGCACTAGAGTCGACACCCGGCGTTACCGCGGCGATATCGCCCGGCGCGAGCAGGCGCGTCTGATAGCCGATCGACTGTTCATGGCGGAAGATTTCCTGGATTTGGTTCGAAGCATCGTCGGCGTCCCAGGTGAGTCCGCCATCGAGACGCAGCCAGGCGCCGCATTCGTGCTTCGCCGCAAACGCCCTGTAGCGCTCGAGGCCCTGGACTCGGAGCCGGTGATAGGCCGCCGAGCGCTTGCGCGCCGAATTGAGCCAGGCAAGCGAGCGCGACGATGCACCACTGGCGACCGGGCCATCCGTAACGATGGTCGTTGCCGCGCCAAGCCGGGCGAGATGGACGGCGGTGGAGGCGCCGAAGATGCCGCCGCCGATGACGGCGACCTTGAGAGCGGATTTATCGGTCATGGATACAGCTTTCGATGATCAGACTTTGGTTTTGGGAGATGCGCCGAGCTCGGCCGGCGCGGTAAAAATCGTTCACAGCACCTCGGCGAGGAATTGCTTGAGCCGCGGGCTTTTCGGCCTATCGAAGATTTCCGCCGGCGGTCCGACCTCGACGATGCGGCCCTCGTCCATGAAGGCGACCTGGTCTGCCACCTTGCGGGCAAAGCCCATCTCGTGGGTGACGACGATCATGGTCATGCCGCGGCGACCGAGATCGGCCATCAGATTGAGGACGCCCTTGACCAGTTCAGGGTCGAGCGCGCTCGTCACCTCGTCGAAGAGGATGACTTCGGGGTCCATCGCCAGCGCGCGGGCGATGGCCACGCGCTGCTGCTGGCCGCCCGAAAGGCGGCTGGGCCGATAGTCCGCGCGCGCGGCCAGGCCCACCTCGGTGAGGCGCGTTTCGGCCGTGTGCCTTGCGTGGCTGCCCGCCATGCCTTTGATCTTGGTCAGCGCCAGCATGACGTTTTCGATCGCGGTGTGGTTGGGGAACAGGTTGAAATGCTGGAACACCATGCCGACGCGGCGGCGCAGCCTTTCCGGCTTCATCGCCAGGATGCTTTCGCCATCGAGCAGCACGTCGCCGGCCTTCGGCTCGACCAGCCGGTTGAGGCAGCGCAACAGCGTCGATTTCCCGGAGCCCGACGGACCGATGACGCAGGTGACCGTGCCCGGCTCGACCTTGAGCCGGATCTTTCTCAGCACCTGCAACTCGCCATAGGCCATGTCGAGATCGCAAACTTCGAGGCTGCCGGCCTTGATGGCGGGTCGTGCCGTGGCGGGTTTGGCTTTGCCTGTCGTGTCCTTCAATTCGCCGACCTCAACGAGCCCGCTGACGACCCCGCCGGGCTTCTGCTTGCCGAGCCGCAGGCGGTTGTCGATGTGGTTGACCACATGGGTCAGCGGCACCGTGATGATCAGATAGAAGATGCCGGCCAGGAGCAGCGGCGACAGGTTGCCGGTGACCACGGCCTGGTCCTGGCCGATGCGGAAAATCTCGCGCTCCGAGGCGAGCAGGCCGAGGAAGTAGACGAGGCTGGAGTCCTTGACGTTGCCGATGAACTGATTGACCAGGGCGGGAAGCACTCGGCGCACGCCCTGCGGGATCACGATCAGCCGCATGCCCTGGCCGTAGCTCATGCTGAGCGCGCGGCAGGCCTCCATCTGGCCGCTCTCGACGCTCTGGATGCCTGAGCGGAAGATCTCGCCGATATAGGCGCCGGCGATCAGGCTGAGCGCCACGATGCCGAGCGGGTAGGGCGAGGGGCCGAATATCTCGCGGCCGATGCGGGCAAAGCCTTGCCCGATCAGGAGAATGGTGAGGATCGCCGGCAGCCCGCGAAAAATATCGGTGTAGACGCGTGCGGGGATGCGCAGCCAGGCGGAGCGCGAGATACCCATCACGGCGAGCACCATGCCGATGAGGATGCCGAGCACCGTCGATGCCGCGGCGAGGATCAGGGTATTCTTCAAGCCGACGGCAAGCAGCACCGGCAGCACCGATGCCATCGCGTCCCAATCGAAGAAGCTTCGTTGAAGGTTATCGAGCCAATCCATCCGCCAACCTGCCCTTGCGCGGAGGCGCATCCGCCGTCCGCGCGATCTCTCACGCCTGCCTAAGGGGCCGCCGGCATTCGCGCCGGCGGCGTTATGCAGGTCAGTTCTTCTTGGGCAGATATTGCTCCGGCATCGGCGAACCGGGGAACCATTTCTGGTAGAGGTCGCGCCAGGTGCCGTCCTGCATGGCTTCGTGAATGCCCTTGTTGAGCGCCTCGCGGAAGGCGTCGTTGCCCTTGCGCACGACAAAGCCCGCGGGAGCGTCGAAGGACGGGATGTTGATCGCGATCTTCAGGGCCGAATAGCGCTCGCCATATTGTTTCGCTGCCTCGTAGTCGAGGAAGTGACCGTCGACCGTGCCGTTGTTGAGCGCGGCGATGGCCGAGTTGTTGTCGGGAAACTTCACCAGGTCGGTGTTCTTGAAGTTCTTGGTGGCGTAGATCTCCTGCAGCGTGCCCTGCACGACGCCGAGACGCTTGCCGGCGAGACCCTCCGGCGAGGTGATCTTGGGGTCGGAGGTCAGTACCGACAGGTAGCCGGCGAGATAGCCGTCGGAGAAATCGACTGCCTTCTTGCGTTGCTCGGTCGTTCCGATGGCCGCGACCGCGACGTCGAAGCGCTGGTTGGCGACCGACGGCATCAGCGCCGAGAATTCCTGGCCGGTAAAGGTCACCTGGTCCGGCTTGAAGCCCATCCGGCCCACCACATTCACGAAGAACTCGAGATCGAAGCCGGTGAACTTTCCGTCGGCCTTGGTGAAGGCATAGGGCTTGGCGTCGCCCATCGTGCCGACGCTGATCACCTTGGGATCGATGAGATTGTATGGATTGTCCGCTGCCCATGCCTTTGGCAGGGAGAGGGCAGCCAGCGCGATGGCGAAGATGACCGAGCCGATGCGCTGCCGCGGGCTTGGTGTGAAAAGACTTCTGATGCTCATGATTGTTCTCCACTCTGAAAGGTCGGTCCGTGCGGGGGGCACAGCGAATAATTTCGATACGGCCTGCGTTCCGACGCCTCCTGGCGCTCTTTTGTTGTGAGACCGGTCTCAAACTTGAATGAGACCGGTCTCTTGACATTTGTAGGCACAGCAACGACCATCCGTCAACGAGTTTGAAAAGCGATTTTTCCACAATGAAGCGCCCGCCCAGGCTTCCTTCGATCACCGTCAGCGACGTCGCCCGCGAGGCGAAGGTTTCGAAGGCGACCGCCGCGCGCGTGCTGGGCGGCTATGGCCGGGTGAGCGAGACAGTGCACGCCGCCGTGCTCGAAGCGGCGAAGGCGCTCGATTATCGGCCGAACGAGCTGGCGCGCAGCATGACGACCGGCCGTTCGGGCAGCATCGGCGTCGTCGTAGGCGACATCGAGAACCCGTTCTTCTCGCTTGCGGTGCGCGGCATAAGCGATGTCGCGCGCCTGTCCGGCATCAACGTCATCCTGGCCAATTCGGGCGAGGAGGTCGAAGCGGAGAAGAGCGCGATACACGTTCTCTTGGCAAAGCGGGTCGACGGCCTGATCGTCACTCCCGCCCAGTCCGGCGACATCGCCCATCTGAAGGAGATCGCCTGCCCGCTGGCGCTGCTCGACCGGGCACTGCCGGAACTCGACGTCGACACGGTAACGGTCGATGACCGCAGTGCCGCGCTGCGCGCCACGCGGATGTTGACGCAGGCCGGGCACCGCAGGATCGCCTATGTCACCGCCGCGGTGCTGTCCGGAGATTTTCGTGGCGCCAAGTCGAGGATCAACACCTCCACCGTGCGCGAGCGCATCCTGGGCTTCCTCGAAGCTTGTCGCGAAGCCGGGATCGAGGTAGCGGAGCGCAACATCCATTTCGGCAGCGGGCGGTCGCAGAGCGCGCACGCCGTGCTGCTGCGCCTGCTCCGCAGCGCCGATAGGCCGACGGCGATCCTGGCCTCCGACAGCGTCGTGGCGCTCGATCTGTTCAAGGCGATCCGCGAATGCGGCCTCGGCATACCGCGCGACATATCGCTGATCACCTTCCACGATGCCGACTGGACGAGCGTGACGACTCCGCCCATCACCGTCATTGACCAGCCGGTCTATGCGCTCGGAAAATCCGTGGCGGAGCTGCTGATACGCCGCCTGAAAGGCGATGACCGGCCCCCTGAAAGGATTGTGTTGCCGACAAGGATCATCGAACGGATGTCGGTCGGCCAGTCGCCGGAGACGATCGGGCAGAGTCTCAGCCGATCCTGATCGAATTGGACGCGAGATACCAATCGGCCGGCGCGGCTCTGTTGGGCCGCGCCGGCCGTTTCAGTCCCGGGATGATCAGGACTCCAGCCAGACCTTCTCGAAGTGCTGTTCGAGCGCCTGGTGCTGCTCGCAGCCGTTCACGCCTTTGCGATAGGTGCGGTAGACCGAGCGCCAGTAGGGCTGGATGATGACGCCGGAGTCGCGCAGGTTCGTTTCGAGCTTGGCCATGATCTCCTTGCGCGCCGCAGCGTCGGGCGTCGCCAGCGCCTTCTCGAGAAGCTCGTCGAACTCCTTGTTCGAATAGGCGCTTTCGTTCCAGGCGGCGCCCGATTTATAGGCGAGCGCCAGCACCTGGACGCCGAGCGGACGCCCGAGCCACTCGGTGCAGGAATAGGGGAATTTGCTCCAGTCGTTCCAGAAGGTCGCGGCCGGCAGCACGGTGCGCTTGATCTTGAGACCCGCCTCGCGGATCTGCGCCGCGATCGCGTCGGCAGTGCTCTTCTGCCATTCGACGTCGACCGAGATCAGGTCATATTCGTGGTCGGTCTTGCCGGCTTCGGCGAGCAGCTTCTTCGCCGCCTCGACATCGCGCTTGGCCGGGCCGATATCGGCGAATTCGGGGTGCATCGGGCCGACATGGTGGTTGTCGGCAGGCTTGCCCCGGCCGTCGAGGCCGAGCTTCAGCACGGCCGCATTGTCGACGGCGAGCTGGGCGGCCCGGCGCACCTTGACGTCGCCGTAGGGCGCGTTGCCGACATTGAAGCGCGCCACGATGGTCGAGCCGGTGGCGATCTCGGAATTCCTGAGCCCCATCTGCTCGGTCTGCGATACGGCATCGGAAGCCGTCTCGTGGTCGGTGTCGATCTCGCCGGATTCGAAAGCCGACAGCATGGCGTTGGGATCGGAGCCGTAATCGACCCATTTGATGCCGTCGAGGTAGAACTCGCCCTTCCACCAGGGCTTGTCCTTGCGCTTCACCTCCGCGCCCGTCTCGGCATCCCAGCTCACCAGCTCGCAGGGGCCGGTGGTGATGGCCAAAGCCTTCTTCGGATCGGTATCACCCTCATAGGAGCGATGCATGATCAGCGCCGGATAGTCGGCCATGCCGGCGATCAGCGAGATGTCGGGCTTGGGCAGGTTGAGCTTGACGGTGTAGTCGTCGACCTTCTCGATGCCGCCGTCGATCGCCTTCTTGGTGTCGGCATTGACCAGCGCGCCCATGCGCGCGGCAACCGAATTGCCGGCGACCGACGCGTCGCACCAGCGGTTGAGGTTGTGGATCACGTCGTCGGCATTGAAAGTGTCGCCGTTCGACCAGGTGATGCCTTTGCGCACGTGGAGCGTGATCGTCTTGGCATCGTCGCTGGTTTCCCAGCTTTCGAGCAGCCACGGCTCGAAGGTGAAGTCGGTTTTCCAGCGCACCAGATATTCGTTGCAGTGGCGCGCGACATTCGACATCTCGACGCCGTCGAAGGTGCGCGGGTCCTTGAAGCCTTTCACGTTCATCGCCACGCGCAGCACGCCGCCGCGCTTCGGCTCCTGGGCCTGGGCAGGCGAGGGTGCAATCCCGCCCAAAGCCAGCGCGCCGGCGGCGCTGACGCCGAGGCCCGCCATCAGCGCAAGATATTCGCGCCGGCTGATCGCGCCTTTCCTGAAATCGTCGGCGGTGGGCTTCGCCTGCGGGTGCAGTTTTCTGTCGGTCAGCATGAATTTCATCGTCGTTCCCTCTGTTGGTGCGTGGCCCGTGCGGCGGTTTTTGGCGGCAACGACCAGGCGCAGGGGCGGATGCGACCGCCGGGGCGCCGTTGCCTGCCAAGCGATGATAGGTCTGCTTTCCGCAGTGAAATGCTTGGTTTTCCGCAGTTCTTGTGCGCTGTTCCGCAGGGGGGTGGAAACAGCCGATCTCCCCCCTTGTGGGGGAGATGCCCGGCAGGGCAGAGGGGGGCGCTGTCCCGCCAGCATCTCAGCTGATCGGAGCTGCCTTCACAGGAAGTGGATGTTAGGAAGCCGAAGGGTCGCGATCCTTCGCGCCCCCCTCTGGCCTGCCGGCCATCTCCCCCACAAGGGGGGAGATTGGAACTCCATCGCTGGCGCCCAGCCTCGCAATGTCGCCGATAATCCTCGCAAACGCCTCCGCTGCGCGTGACACCGTCGGTCGCGCGCGCAGAAAACTGTGCACCAGCCGCGGCTCCTCGCGCCACATCGCCCACCCGCCGGCGTCACGGATCTTGTCGCGATAGGCCTCGCCGTCCGACGACAGCGGATCGCACTCGGCGGTGACGATGGCGGTCGGCGGCAGGCGAGAGAAATCGCGATCCCGGAGCGGCGAAAAAGTCGGGTCGTCAGGTGACTGTCCCGGCGCCGAACGGATGCGGCGATAGAAGTCGATGTCGGCGAGCGTCAGCAGCGGCGCCTCGCCGTGCTCGACATAGGAACGGCCGGTCTCGTCGCCGCCCAGCTCGGGATAGATCAGCACCTGGCCGATCGCATGCCTTGGGTGATGCCGCGTCGCCTGCGCGACCGCAGCAGCAAGATTGCCGCCTGCGCTTTCGCCGCAAAGCACGATAGGCAGCGCGCTGGTCGCGGCGACCCATTTGAACACCGCCAGCGCGTCGTCGAAGGAGGCCGGATGCAGATGCTCCGGCGCAAGGCGATAGTCGGCCGACACCACCTCGAAGCCGGTGCCGGCGCAGATTTCGGCGCAGATGTCTTCATGGCTGTCGAGGTCGCCGAGCACGAATCCGCCGCCGTGATAGTAGACGACGACTGCCGCTGCCGCCTTGTCCGCCACGCGGTAGCGCCGGAACGGGACGGCATACGCGGCCGTGGCGACGAGGCCGTCACTGGTGGTCACGCCTTCAGGATGTCCTTGATGGAAGGCCGCGCACATCCGGTTGTACACCGCACGCTGCTCCGCGATCGGCGCCGCTACGATCTCCGGCGGGTACCAGCTATTGACCGCGTCGATGTAGTCCCACAGCTTCGGATCGAGCAGCGTGGCATATTTGCCGCGGCTGCCCGGATCGGATGGGTCGCTGGCCATCGCTGCCGTCAAAGCTCGGCGTAGAGCTGCGCCGCGTTCTCGAAGGTGAAGCGCAGCGGCACCGAGCCCTCGACCTGCCACACGCTCACCGTATCGCCCGCCATCAGCCGGCAGGCGTCGAGCGTGTTGGTGACGCCGCCGCCATAGAGCCGATTGGCGAGGTTGAGGATGCCGGTCTGGTGCATGGCGGCGGTGGCGCTGCCGCAGGCATCTTTGATCAGCAGCACGCGGAAGCCAAGCGCTATGGCGTCCTTCACCGTGGCGTCGATGCAGGCCTCGGTCCACACGCCGACGATGACCAGCCATTCGATGCCGGCGGCCTGGAGCTTGACGGCGAAATCGCCCTTGCCGAAGGCGCTCGCTTCCTGCTTGATCAGCATCGCTTCGCCGTCCTGCGGCGCTACCTCGTGGCAGATCGCTGTCAGCGGATCGTCCTTGTCGGAGAAGGCCGACTTGCCGCTGTCGTCCACCGGATGAAACGGCCGCGCCTCCGCCAGATCGACGATATAGGCCCAGTGGTAGAGCGGCACGAAATTGCGCCGCGCCGCCTCCTGCAGGCGCTGCACGTTGGCGAGGATGTCGGCAAAGCCCTCGACCAGATAGCGTTTGTCCGAGCGATGCTCCTCCTGGAGATCGACGAACACCGCGGCCACCGTGCCGCGCCGGATGGAGATAGGATTTTTCATGTGGATGTGGGTCGTTTCCGCGCTTCGTCATTCCAGGGCGTAGCAGGCGCGCAGCGGCGTCGCGAAGACCCTGGAATCCATGCCGTTACCTTGATCGTGGATTGCTGCCTATCAGAGTTTTGCGTCGTCGCGAAGCCGAGCCGTAACGGCATGGATCCCAGGGTCTGCGCCGCGTCGCTCCGCTCCTTGCTCCGCCCTGGGATGACGATGGCATGTATGCCGCAGGCTAATCTCAAACGCTTGCGATACTGCATAGAAGCCGCTCACGGTTATCGAATTCAGACCTGCGGCTCCAAAAACTCGTCTTCATAAGGGAAGCGCGACAGCAGCTCGGTGCCGGTCTCGGTGATCAGGATCTCGTCCTCGAGCTTGACGCCCTCTCGGCCGCCTTTCTCGCCGATATAGCTTTCGACGCTGACCACCATGCTGGGCTGGATGATGCCGTCGCGGCCATAGGTCTCGTAATCCATCGCATGCGCGATGAACGGCGTCTCGCCATGCATGCCGACGCCGTGCATGACCGAGGTGTAGCGCTGGTCGACGAAGCGCTCCGGGATCTTCCAGGCCTTTTCGGCGATCTCGCGGAACGCCATGCCTGGCTTCACGATCCCGATATTGTGCTGCACCTGGTCGTGCGCCATGCGGTAGAGCGATTTCTGGTAGGGCGTTGGCTTGCCCGGGCCGCAGCGGAAGGTGCGCGAGAAGTCGGAATAATAGCCGTAGCAGCCGATCGTGTCGGTATCGAGCGCGACCAGCTCGCCCGGCCTGATCTTGCGGCCGCTCGCCTCGTTGAACCATGGGTTGGTGCGCTGTCCCGAGGTAAGCAGCCGGGTCTCGATGAACTCGCCGCCCTGACGGATCACCTCGTGGTACATGATGGCGAAAAGCTCGTTTTCGGAAACGCCGGGCTTGATCGCCTCGCGCACGGCCGCCACCGCAGCTTCAGCGCCGGCCATCGAGACCTGCAGGCATTTTACTTCCTCCGGCGTCTTCACGGCGCGCACCGCGAGGATCTCGCCCTGGCAGTCCTTCACCTCGCAGCCGCGCTTTTCCAGCGCCAGCGCCTGCAGATGGCTGCAGCGGTCGAGGCCGAGCTTCATCGAGCCGCCGCCATGCTTCTTCAACAGTTCGGTGATCTCGTCGGCGAACGGCCCGGCGGTCTCGTCGTCGCGGCCGGAAACCGACGACCAGACCAGCTTCGACGGTCGCGCTTCGTCGATTGTGTCGAGCACCATGGAGACATGGTAGCTCTGCGGATATTCGAACAGCACGATCGGCCCTTCTGTCGGAATGAAGAAGTAGCGGGTCGAGTTGCGCAGGAAATAGCCGAACATGTTGCGCGAGCCGGTGGCATAGCGCTGGTTATAGGGATCGAACAGCACGACGCCGCCGTAGCCCGCCTCGCGCATCCAGCCGCGCAGCTTGGCCAGCCGCCCTTTGCGCAGCGCGTCAGCATCGATGAAGGACGGCTCGGTGTCCGACAGCCACATGCCCCCGGCGGGATCGGCCGCCGCCGGGTGGCGCATGCGGTCCTTGAAGTCCACATCCTCGGTGCTGTCGGGGTCGAAGACGACGATGCTCATGGGAAGCCTCCTGTTCCCGCGAACATAGCTGGGTCGGGTTCCGAGCTTGTGCGGCATTCCGCAAATGTCGTGCCGGATGCCGCAGGCGTGGTGTCGCCCAAGCGCAAAGGCCAGAGGGGGTGTGACGGAACTCGGCATGTCGAAAGAAGGCGCTTAGTGCCGCCGCATCGCCTTCGGCGCATGCCCGTGCTCCTCGCGAAATGCCCTTGCAAAGCTCGACATCGAGGCAAATCCACACGCCAGCGCGACATCGCGAACCATCAGCGTCGAATGCGCCAGGAGATCGGCCGCGCGCTTCAGCCTGAGCCGCCGGTAGTAGCCGTTTGGCGAGATATCCAATTCAGCGCGGAAGTTGCGCTCGAGCTTGTCGGACGACACGCCAAGCCTTGTCGCCAGTTCCGCCATGCCGAGCCTTTCCTCGACCGCGTCCTCCATGATGGCGATGGCAGACAGAACCAGCTCGTTCTGCACGCCGGTGCGCAGGCGCAGCGGCATCAGCTTGCGGTCGACGCTCGACCGCAGCGGGCTGTGCACGAACCATTCCGCGACACCCGCCGCGAGCTCGGCGCCATAGTCCCGCGTGATGATCTCCAGCATCATGTCGAGGCTGCCGACGCCGCCGGCCGAAGTGAAGCGCTTGCGATCGATGACAAAGAGATCGCGCCGAAGCTCGATATCCGGGAAAGCCTCTGAGAAAGCGGCCTGGCTGGTCCAGTGCAAGGTGCAGGCATGGCCGTCGAGCAGACCGGCGCGGGCGAGGAAGAACGCCGCATCGGCTACCGCACCGATATGCGCGCCGCCGCGCAGGCTCTTGCGGATCCAGCTCATCGCTTCATCAGCTACGACATGGTCGGCATCGCCGCCGGAGCAGACGACGATGCGGTCGACCTTCGGCGCGTCGATGGCCGAGTAGCCCGGTTGGATGACGACGCCGTTGGAGGCCTCGACCGTGCTCTTGCCGGCGCCGACGATCACCCAACGGTAGCAGTCGCGCTTGGCAAGAATGTTGGCGGCACGCAGCGGCTCAATGACGGAAGAAAACGCCATCATCGGAAAGCCGGGAAAGATCAGCACGGCGAAGGTGAGGGGAGCTTCGCCCTTCGCTCGCTCAGCCTGGCTCCGCGAGTTCATGGCTAACGCCTGTAGCGCGGCAGCACGATGTCGGCGGTGAGCGGCGCGAGCTCCATGCCGCTCGCGAGATCCGGGCTCAGCCAGACCATCTCCTCGATCTCGGCCGCCGGGATCGGTTCGTCGGCGATCGACAGCTCGAAGAGTTCGGCTTCGACATGCGCATCCGGCTCGTTGGCGGCGGGTGCCGAGAAGGAACCCAGATGCGAGGCGGCCGTTGGGTCGACGACGATGCCCAATTCCTCGCGCAATTCGCGCGCAAGAGCGGCGGCGGGCGCCTCGCCCGGCTCAATCTTGCCGCCGGCCTGCATGAAGGCTTTTGCGCCGCGCTTGCGCACCAGAAGCAGCTTGCCGCTGTCATCCCGGATCACGGCGGCGGCGATCCGGATCGTTCTGGCCCCGACGGTCTTGGCATGGCTGGTATTCACGACAGGCTGTTTCCCGGCGGCGGCTTTGGTGGCAGAGAGAACAGGACTGTAGCCGGTCGGTCGGCCGGCTAGCAACGGAGAGACGACACGATGTTTGCGGCAACCGCCATCGACACGAGCAACAAGCCGGCCTTCTACAACGAGTTGGCCACGCAATTGAAAGCGTTGCTGGAAGGAGAGAGCGATTCCATCGCCAACGCGGCCAACACCTCGGCGCTGATTTACCAGATGGTGCCCGACCTCAACTGGGCGGGCTTCTACTTCCTCCAGTCCGACGAAGAGCTGGTGCTCGGCCCCTTCCAGGGCAAGCCGGCCTGCGTGCGCATCACGGTCGGCAAGGGCGTCTGCGGCACGGCGGTCGATCTCGGCATGTCGATGCTGATCAAGGACGTGAATGACTTCCCCGGCCACATCGCCTGCGATGCCGACTCACGTTCGGAGCTGGTCGTGCTGTTGCGCGACGCGGACGGCGTGTTCGGCGTGCTCGACCTCGACAGCCCGCTGCCCGGCCGCTTCGACAAGGACGACCAGGCCGGCATCGAGAAGCTGGCCGCGATCTATGTCGCGGCGAGCTCCTTCGAGGATTAGACGAGCTTCACCAGGGTCAGGCTGAACACGGCGATAAACAGGAACGCCGAGAAGGCCAGCACCAGCGGGCGCAGGCCGCGCGAGCGCAACTGCGAGATGTCGGCCTGAAGGCCCATGGCGGCGAGCCCCATGGTCAGCATGACCTGTGCAGCGAGCGCGATCGCCGAATGGATCTGCGCTGGGATCGCCACCAGGCCGTTCAGCGCCACGACCGCAACGAAGGCGACGACAAACCACGGCATCGGCGGCTTGGCCGCGGAAGCATCGGTGTTGCCGCGGCGCGCCATCAGGCCGAGTGCGATCACCATCGGCGCCAGCATGGCGACGCGCGTCAGCTTGGCGACGGTCGCGGTCTCGCCGGCGAGCGTGCCGTTCTGGAAGCCGGCGCCGATCACCTGGGCCACCTCATGGATCGAAGCGCCGGCCCACAGGCCGAAGGCGTGCTGGTCAAGACCGAACAGGGGAGAAAGCAGCGGAAAGCTAAGCATGGCAATTGTGCCGAAGAGCGTGATTGCGGCAACCGCATAGGTCACGTCCTCGTCGCGCGCATCGGTGACGATGTTGGTGGCAACGATCGCCGAGGCACCGCAGATCGAGGTGCCGGCGGCGACCAGCTGCGCCAGCTTGGCGTCGACGCCGATCAGCCGGCCGAGCGTCACGGTGAAGAGGAAGGTGGCGCCGAGCGTGACGGCGACGATGCCGACGCCGCCGAGGCCGATGCCGGCCACCTGGCCAAGCGTCAGCTGGAAGCCGAGCAGCACAATGGCGAAGCGCAGCAGCCGGCGCTGCGCGAACGCGATGCCGGCGTTGGCATGAGCCGGCGTGCCGAGAACGTTGGAATAGACCATGCCGGCGACGACGGCGAGGATCATCGGGCTGAACAGTGTGAGGCCGGAGAGATTACGCGCCGAATAGGCGACGCTGGTGATCATCGCCACGAGCACGATCCCCGGTACGATGCCGGCCCAGATCGAGGTGAGGGCAGGGCTTCCGGAATTGGCCGAATTCAGGCCGTTTGGAAGATCGTTCGCTGTGATGGGCAGGAAAGACAATTGGATTCTCCAGGCGACTTCGCCGGGGAAATGCCATTCCAGAACCAATCTTTCCAACGAATTATTCGAGTTATAATGATCGATTTTTCCGAACGGTGCTAATTTGGGCGGCCGGTTTGCCGAGTTGGGTTGAATTCAACTGTGCTGTCGACGCGAACTTCGCCTCTGACCAACGGCGCATTCGAAGCCAATGTACGGCTTTATCGCAAGCACGGCTACGCGATCGACCGCGAAGAGCCGTTCATGAACGGGACAACGGTCTATATGAGCAAGAGGTTAGCGCCATAAAAAGCGCTGCCTGAAACGCATTCAGGCGGCACGCTTTAAGTCTTGTCTTTATCGATGTCGTTTTCCTGAAACCGCTGCACGGTTTTGGGCGGTATGCATCAGGAATTCAACCCACTGGCTCAATTACCTCCGCTTGCGTTTGATAGGGCTGTTGCCGCATCGTTATTTCTGGCGATATACGACGATCACCTCACTAGGCCGCCGACCCACAGGGAGCGAAAGCATGTCACACGATCTGCAGTTCTATATCGACGGCGCCTGGGTCGATCCGATGGTGCCGAACGCCTTGGATGTCATCGATCCCTCCAACGAAGACGCTTTCGCGCAGATTTCGCTCGGTTCCAAGGCCGATGTCGACAAGGCCGTGGCCGCCGCCAAGCGGGCCTTTGCGAGCTTCGGCTTCGCAGAAGTCGAGGAGCGGCTCGACATCCTCAATCGCGTCATCGAGGTCTACAAGAAGCGCAGTAAGGATCTCGCGCTCGCCGTTTCGCGCGAGATGGGCGCGCCGCGCCAGATGGCGCTGGACAGCCAGGTCGGCGTCGGCCAGGCGCATCTGGAAAAGATGGCCGAGGTGCTGAAGACCTTCCAGTTCCGCCATGTCAAAGGCTCGTCGCTCATCGTCAAGGAGCCGATCGGCGTCGTTGGCCTGATCACGCCGTGGAACTGGCCGCTCAACCAGATCACCTGCAAGGTCGGCCCGGCGCTCGCCGCCGGCTGCACGATGGTGCTGAAGCCTTCGGAGATCGCGCCGCTCGACGCCATCATCTTCGCCGAGATCATGGATGAGGCCGGCGTGCCGAAGGGCGTGTTCAACCTCGTCAACGGCGACGGCCCGACCGTCGGCCAGGCCTTGGCCAGCCACCCGGATGTCGACATGATGTCCTTCACCGGCTCGACGCGTGCCGGCATCCTGGTCGCCAAGGCGGCCGCCGACACGGTCAAGCGCGTGCATCAGGAGCTCGGCGGCAAATCGGCCAACATCCTGTTCCCCGATGTCGACTTCCAAAAAGCCGTCACCAAGGGCGTTGCCGGCTGCTTCGGCAACAGCGGCCAGTCCTGCAACGCGCCGACCCGCATGTTCGTGCCGCGCGACCGGCATGACGAGGCCGCCGCCTACGCCAAGACGGCGGCGGAAAAATTCACCGTCGGCCCCGCCGACGCCCCCGGATCGAAGCTCGGCCCGGTCGTCAGCCAGATCCAGTTCGACAAGATCCAGGACCTGGTCCAGAGCGGCATCGACGAGGGCGCGACGCTTGTGGCCGGCGGTCCCGGCCGCCCGGCCGAGCTCAACCGCGGCTACTATGTCCGCCCGACCGTCTTTGCCAACGTCACGCACGACATGCGCATTGCGAGAGAAGAAATCTTCGGGCCGGTGCTGTCGATCCTGCCCTATGACACCGTCGAGCAGGCGATCGAGCAGGCCAACGACACCGTCTACGGCCTGGCCTCCTACATCCAGGCCAAGGACATCGAGAAGGCGCGCCAGGCGGCTGCCCGCATGCGCTCAGGCAATGTCTACATTAACTACCCGACGTGGGACGCCGGCCTGCCCTTCGGCGGCTACAAGCAGTCCGGCAACGGTCGCGAATACGCCGAATACGGCCTGGAGGATTTTTTGGAGATCAAGGGCATCGCGGGGTACGAGGCGGCGGAGTAGGCTTCACGGGTTTGAAGCCGACCAGTCGCCGCGAAGTAGAGGGCAACCATATTTCGAAATTTAGCGGTTGCTGAAATGCACTAGAAAGTATCCGCAGTAAGAGTTCGTTCAACCCTTGCTGGTAGAACGGTGGCGGCTCCGACCTAGGTGGGTAGGGTCGCCCGAGTGCCGGAGCCGCCGGCGCAGTCTCCGGGGTACTAGAGACCACGCTGTCCCAGAATAGGACAGCGTGGTCTACGATTGGTTAATGGGCAGAGACGCGCAGCTTTTTCCGTCGTGCTTCTCAATCTTTCTGCAGCCTCCCCAGGGACAAGCGTTAAGCTGGTCCAATTCCGAAGGAGGCAGATGATCCGCTGTCGGCGCTTTGTGAAGATCCGCCAGGGAAAGCAGAACGATCCGGCGGCCCGGTTGCCCGGCTTATTTTCTGAGTGGCGCGTCAAGCGCAAGCCGCACCCGTTCGCTCGTGGCGAAGGATTTGGCCTCTGTCAGCGACTTGAACGCCCTGATATTCACAACGCCGTCTTCGATGACGCGCACGTATAGCGCATTTCCGATTTCGTCGATCTCGACCGAAGTCTTCCACGGTTGATTGTTCACTGCAGCCCCTTCTGTCTCACCCCTTATGCATGACGGTATCAAGCAAACTTGAGCTCTGCTACATTAAACATTTCACATTTAATCTTTTTTAGATCTTGCTAATCGGCGGGCCAGCCGTCCTATCTGGCCAAGGACATCGAGACGGCGTGCCAGGCGGCCGCCTGCATGCACCCTGGCAATGTCTACATCAACTGTCCGACCTGGGACCGCTTGTCTCGATGATCCCGACCATAGCGCGGGTGAATTCGACCACGCTGTTTGCCGTGATGGCTGCATTGTCGGGAGACTGGCCGATATGCTCGGCCGCTCCGCAGCATGTGCGGCGGATGCGGTCGTAGTGCAGGTCTCTTTCATCGTCTGGCAACGCCGCGAGATTCAGGGCGCGACGGTGAAGCATGCGCAATAGCTGCGCCAGCGCTGTTTCGACACTCATGCGTTTTGCTCCGCATCGGTCGAACGTCTCGGCATAAAGTGCCGGATCGTCGATCGGAGATGGTTTCCCATCCCCGATCCGGAAAGGCTGCACCATAGCCGTTAACATATCGTTGATTGCTAATATGTGTTAGAAATTTCCCAGGGCAGGTTTGTTGGCGGGAGGCGGAAGATGTCGCAAATCATACCTGAGCGCATGGCAGCCAAACTGGACGGCGACTTTGTGGTGTTCCTGATCGGGATGCGCATCAACAAGCCATGGAAGGTGCACAAATGGTGGCCGATATTCATCGCCATGCCCAGGATGCTCAAGGAATTGGAGGCGGCCGGGCCGGAAAGCGGCTTCCTCGGCCACAATGGTCTCAGCCTCGGAGCGATCACCCAGTATTGGCGCAGTTTCAATCACCTCGAAGCCTATGCCCGGGACCGGGACAAGAAGCACTGGCCGGAATGGCTGGCGTTCAATAAGGCCATGAAGGGCGCGCGCGGCGACGTCGGCATCTGGCATGAGACCTACCTTGTCAGGGCAGGACAATACGAGGCGATCTACTCCGGCATGCCGCCCCATGGGC
Organism: Mesorhizobium album; assembly: GCF_033977205.1. NCBI lineage: Bacteria > Pseudomonadati > Pseudomonadota > Alphaproteobacteria > Hyphomicrobiales > Phyllobacteriaceae > Mesorhizobium > Mesorhizobium album. Next base: position 68,631 of record NZ_JAVIIW010000027.1, read on the forward strand.
TCGGCAGGATCGGCGAGCTGGTGCCGGCCACCGGAAGCCGCGAGGCCGCGCGTGCACGGCTGGCCTCGCAGCCGGCAGAGGAAGTCGGGCAAGCGTGAGGCCAGCTTATCGGACGCGGCAGGGTAAGGGTCAGGCCGGCTCGGTCACGACTCCTATCCGACGATAGACGAAAGCTTCGTCCGCCGCGGTATTTGCCGCGCTGCGCTGCGTTTCGTCGATGAACATGGCCATGCGAGCGTGGATCGGCGACTTGATGCAGACCGGGTCCGTTGCGGCGGCATCGCGGGCAATCGCCATCGCCTGACATCTGCAGCCGCCCCAATCGATCTCGCGCCGCTCGCAGCTTCGGCACGGCTCCTGCATCCATTCGGTACCGCGGAAGGCATTGAATGCCGGCGAATCGGTCCAGATATCGGCGAGCGAGCGCGCTCCGAAACGTTCGAAGCGCAGCGAAGGAATCGTCTGCGCGGCGTGGCACGGCAGCACGGTGCCGTCAGGGGTCACCATGAAGGCGTCGCGCGCCCAGCCGCCCATGCACGGCTTTGGATAGATGGCGAAATAATCCGGCGGGACGAAATCGATGTTGATGACGCCGGCAAGCCGTTCCTGCGCCGCTGCGACGATCTCCGCCTGCCGGTCGACCGCGGCACGTTCGGGCATCAGCCAATCGCGATTGGCCAGCGCCCAGCCGGCATACTGCACGTTGGCGATCTCGAGCCGCTCCGCGCCCAGCGAAAGCGCAAGATCGATGAACTCCGGCACTTCCTCGATGTTGTGACGATGGATCGGCGCATTGATGGTGAGCGGCAGCCCGGCCGCGCGGGCGCGGCGTGCCGTCGAAAGCTTCTTTTCGTGGCTGCCGCTGTGGTTGCCGATACGGTCGGTGGTCGCCGGACGGGCACCCTGAAAGCTCAGCTGCAGGTGATCAAGCCCGGCTTCGGCAAAGGCCTCTATGCGGCCTTCGGCAATGTTGATGCCGGCGGTGATGAGGTTGGTGTAGACGCCGCGCGCGGAAAGCCCACTGATCAATTGCTCGAGGTCGCGGCGCAGCGTCGGCTCGCCGCCGGACAGATGCACCTGCAGAACGCCGAGATCGGCGGCCTGCGAGAAGAGATCGAGCCAGGTCTGCGTGTCGAGCTCGCGATTGGCCTTCAGCAATTCGAGCGGATTGGAGCAATAAGGACACTGCAGCGGGCAGCGATGCGTCAGTTCTGCCAGCATGCCGATCGGAGGGAGAATGGGCTCGCTCATAGCCTCACCAGCAGCTTGTCCGACCATTCCTGCAGGAAGGCGATGACGTCGGCCGCCACGGCCTCCTGATCGGCGTCATAATCGGCGGCAAGGTGGGCGATGATGTGGCCGACCGTGGACCGCCCATCGCAGTGGCGCAATATGTCGAGGCTGATCTCGTTCGGCCAGAATACCTTCTCCGGCGAAAGCACGGCGAAGGCCTGCCGCACGGGATCGTACTGTATGCGCACGTGCTTCGGCAGCGACGGCACCGATCGCAGCGACACGATGGCTCTTTCGCGCACCGCCATCATCAGGCTGCCTCCGGGCGGAAGGCGCCGGGCGGTATGTTTGCCGGTTCACCATAGGCATGTTGCAGCGCATCCAGCATGGCCCAGAGTATATCGCATTTGAACACCAGCGCATCGATCGCCTGCTGCTGGCGCTCCGCCGTATCGGCATGGCCGAGCACGTAGGCGAGGGCAAAGTCGGCATCGCGCGATGCCTGTTCGGGCCGCCGGCTGAAATAGGCCAGCGTATCCTCGGTGATGTAATCGTATTTGGCCAGCATCGCCGGCACCCGCTCGCCGATGATGAGCGGCGAGAACATCTCGGTCAGCGACGATGCGACCGCCTCCAGCAGCGTCCGGTTCGTGCAGAAGGAAAGATAGGCGCCGACTGCAAAGCGTGTTGCCGGCAGCGCCAGCCTTTCGCTCTTGACGGCTTCGGCATCGAGCCCGAGCGAGGTCGCCAGGTGCAGCCAGCGCGCGATGCCGCCGCTCCAGCCGTCCTCGCCGTCGTGGTCCTCAATGCGTTTGCGCCAGGCGGCGCGAAACGCCGGATCCTCGGCGTGTGCCAGGATCATGGCGTCCTTGCGCGGAATGACGGCTTGGTAGCAATAGCGGTTTAGCGCCCAGGCCTGCATTTCGGCCTTCGACAGGTCGCCACCGGTCATTCTATGATGGAAAGGATGGCGGTTGTGATAGCGCTCGTGGCCGACCTGCCGCAGCACGGCCTCGAGCTCGCTCTTGGACAGGCCACCTCTGGCCGCGTCGCTGAAATCACTCAAAATTCCATCTCCATCCCATCACTGGCGACTTCCCAACCAGCTGCTTTGACCGCCGCGTGCTCGGCGGAATTCTCGTCGAGAGCAGGATTGGTGTTGTTGATATGGACGAAGATTCGGCGGCCGATCTTCACATCGGCCAGGCCGGCTATCGAACCTGCTTCTCCGGACATTGCGATATGCCCCATCCGCGCACCGGTCTTCTGGCCGACGCGGGCAGTGATCATCTCGTCATCCGTGTATACGGTGCCGTCGAACAGAAGGCAGGCAGCATCGGCCAGGCGAGCGCGCAGGCCGGCATCGATGCGCGCGCAGCCCGGGATGTAGAAGACCGCGCCGCGGCTGCCGGCCCCGGTGATACGCACTCCGATCGTGTCGCCCGTGTCGGAGCTGAAATCGGCGCTGGGATCGCCTCTTTGCTCGAGATAGAGCGCTATTTTTCCGGGCACGGGAAAGCTGTCGACGATCACGCCGGTCTCGTGGCCGCCTGCATCGCAGATCGCCAGTTCCTCCATTGGCGCCAACAGGCGCCGCGGCACGATCGCCGGATCGAGGACATTGAAGATCGAATTCGCCTCCAGCGTCGCCAGCACCTGTGCGGTCGCATAGATGGCGAAAGGCTGTCGTTCACGCAGGCTGAGCAGGCCGGCGATATGGTCTACATCGGCATTGGTCAGCACCACCGCGCGGATAGGCGTCGAGCGCAGCGGATCCTCGGCCGCGGGCTGCAGTTCGGGCGTCTGCGCAATCTGCTGGCGAATGTCGGGCGAAGCGTTGAAGAGAACCCAGCCTGTCCCGTCCGCCGACGCGGCAATGCATGATTGGGTTCGTGAATGCACCCCGGACATCCCAGTGCGAGCCGCGCGGCTCAGGCGATAGTTGCAGTTCCATTGCGGAAAGCCGCCTCCCGCCGCCGATCCGATGATCTTCACGCGCATGGCAATGCCTGCTCCGCGGCCCATCTGACCGGCAGGAAATTCTCGCCGGCAAAAAGCATCGCGCCCGCGTTTTCCGCGGCAAAGCCCGTCGCGAAGACCTTATGCGGCAAAGGGGGTGCGTGCCCTGTTGCCAAGGACACGCACCTTTGCGGCCTACTTCCTGGGAGGAATTTCAGCAGGCAGATACCGCGAAATTTCGAAGCCCGCAGCCACCTGGCACATGGTCGGTTTCTTCCAGCTCTTCTTCTTCATGGCATTCTCCTCTTCTGCCAGCCCGAAGGGGCCGGTCATGTCGTTGGCGCCATTGCGGGCTATGCAATGGCTCGTCCATCACCTCACAAATGGACAAATGAAACACTGGGTTCTCAAAACACTAGAACAAATACGAATGGCATAACTGCCTGTCTCAAAGATCGGTTCCTTACCTCCATCACCTGTGCCGTTTCGCTCCGATCAAGCTCACCCCGGCGTCGCCGTGATCGGGTTGTCATGTTCATCGATCAGCGGCACGTTGTAGTCGAGCAGGAGCTTGTTGATCTCCGCCTGGTTTTCCCGGATCACTTTGTTGAGCGTACGCTTCCATTCCTGGTCGGATGGACGTACTCCCATGGTGATGCGGTATGACATGCGCGAGCCGGTCTTTTCCTTGACCAGGGGGACGATCTCAACATTGGCCCCAAGTTGCTTGGCGTAATAGCCCGCCATCGGCCCCCACAGGATCGCCGCGTCGATCTTGCCCGCAAGCATGTCCTTGAGCACAACCTCCCCCATCGACGGGGTGACGCGCGTATCGACGGCCAACGGGTAGATTTTCGCCGTTCGCAAGAGTTTGTTGGCGGCCATGTTGGCAGTTGGCGGCGTGCGTTCGACAACACCGATCCTCTTGCCGGTGAGTTTCGGATCCTCGATCGTCTCGACACCCTCGAGGTCGTCGCCCTTCGGATGCACAAGCACATAGGCGGAGCGATAGTAGGCATTGGTGTTCTGCACCAGCGGATCACCTTGGGCATAGCCCATGATGACGTCGCATCGGTTGGCTCCGAGCGTGTTGCGCACGAAACCTGTGACGGTCGGAAACCATGTGTAGGCGACCGACTTCCGCCCCGTCTTCCTGGCAACCAGTTCAGCCAGCTTGTTTTCGAAGCCTTGGCCGTTCTGGTCTGTGAACGGCATGTTCGAAGGGTCGGCGCAGACGCGTAGAATGTCGGGGTCGACCAGCTCTCCCGCGGCACCGAGGCCGGCGCCTTGCGCCAAGACGATCGACGGCAGCAAGGCGAGCGCGCCGAGAATGGGCAGAACGACGCGCGGCTTCGATGCAACTGAGCCGGTCACGTCATCCCCCCATGCAGGATGCTTCGGCATCCTTCGCCGCTTTAGCCTTGTCTTCGTGCTTGGGCGGCCTGCCGCGGGGTGCCGCGCCATCGGCACGGGCGCGCAGATAGACGTAGAGGTCGTCCATGTAGCAGTAGACGTTCTTGTTGTCGCCGAAGGCAGGCATGACGTTTTCCTTGCCGTTGCCGGTATTCTTGCGGCCCTGGGCGACGATCGAGAGGAAGGTGGGGTAGTCGATGTTTTTGAGGCTGTTGGCCAGGGCCGGCGCGTAGCTCGAACCCGTTCCGTCCTGTCCGTGACAGACGTGGCAGTCCGAGTGATAGCGGCGGTAACCGCTGAACGTATACCAGTCCACCGTTCCATTCTCGATCTTGTAGGTCGGGTTCCCATCCGCGTCCAAATACTTGCCGCCTTCATCCTTCACCGCCTTGGCTTTTTCGGCGCTGTCCTCGGCCCGAGCCAGACTTGAGCTGGCCAGAGGAAGAAGAGTCAGGGCGAGAACGGAAATTACAATGCGAACAGACATTCAGACGCTTCCTTATTTTGCCAAGGACAAAGGGTTTGCCGTTACGCCGCGGCATGGATCGATGTTTCGGATGCGCGGCAGATCGAGAGCCCGGAAGTACCTTCGGATTATCCGGGCTCTCCTGTTTTCAGGCCTTCGCTCTAAGGCCACTCCCGGCTGTCAGTCCGGAAGACCGAAGACGGTCAGCTGGCCGCCCAGCGTCGTGTAGTCAGCAAGTGCAGCGTAGCCGCCGACAGCGCCCAGACCGGCCGTGCCCACGACTGTCTTCTGGTCGCCTTGCGCCCGGCCCTGATCGACGGCGCCGTGCCAGGCTGCGGCTTGGTCGGGCGAAAGCAATCCGCCTGCCAGACCGATGCCGGCCCAACCGCCGACGCCGGACAGAACGGCGATGTACTGCTTGCCGTCGTGCTCGAAGGGCGTCACGTTGCCGATGATGCCGGACGGGGTCTTGAACTTGTAGAGTTCCTTGCCGTTCTTATCGACCGCCTTGAGGTAGCCTTCGAGCGTGCCGTAGAAGACCACGTCGCCGGCCGTCGCGAGTGCCCCGGACCACACCGAGAACTGCTCGGGCTTCGACCAGACGATCTCGCCCTTGGCGGCATCCCAGGCGATCAGGTTGCCCATGCTGTCGCCGCCCGGTGCGGGATACATCGACACGGTAGAGCCCACATAAGGCTGGCCGGCCGTGTAGCTCACCTTGTAGGGCTCGTAGTCCATGCAGACATGGTTGGTCGGCACGTAGAACAGGCCCGTCTTCGGTGAGTAGGTCGCCGGCTGCTGGTCCTTCGTTCCCAGCGCAGCGGGGCAGATACCGGTAGTGTTTGTATCTTCACCGTTCGCCTGGGGCGAGTATTTCTGAACGACCTCTGGACGACCGTACTTGTCGCTCTTGGGGTCCATGTTGATCTTGGTGGCCCAGTTCACCGCCGGATCATATTTTTCGGCGACGAGAAGGTCGCCGGTGGCGCGATCCATGGTGTAGGCGAAACCATTGCGGTCGAAATGCACCAGCACGTCATGCTTTTTGCCTTTGATCTGCATGTCGTCGACGAGGATCATCTCGTTGACGCCGTCATAGTCCCATTCATCGTGCGGGGTCATCTGGTAGACCCATTTGGCCATGCCGGTGTCGGCATCGCGGGCGAAGATGGTCATAGCCCAGCGATTGTCTCCGGGGCGCTGGACCGGGTTCCACGTCGAGGGATTGCCGGTGCCGTAGTAGACGAGGTTCAGCTTGGGATCATAGGAATACCAGCCCCATGTCGTGCCGCCGCCCGTCTTCCACTGTTCGCCTTCCCAGGTATTGGTGCCGGAGTCCTTTCCCACCGGCTTGCCGAGCTGCGTGGTCTTCTGGGGGTCGATCAGGGTGTCTGCATCCGGACCTTCCGAATAGGCCTTCCAGGCGAGCTTGCCGTCCTTCAGATTGTAAGCGGCTATCCAGCCGCGGACGCCGAATTCCGCCCCGGAGACACCGACGAGAACCTTGTCCTTGACGACCACGGGCGCCGACGTGCCGGATTCGCCCTTTCCACCATTGGTCTCGTCGCCGTTCTTGGCTGTCCAGATAAGCTTTCCGGTCTTGGCGTCGAGCGCGACGAGGTTGGTGTCAGCCTGATTAAGAAAGATCATCGCCGGGCGGTCGCCATCGGCAGGTGCATAGGCAACGCCGCGATTGACCGTGTCGCAGCACATGATCGGAATGACGTTCGCGTCCTGCTTGGGCTCGTACTTCCAGAGGATCTTTCCGTCCTTGTTGAGATCGAGAGCGTAGACGGTGTTCGGGAACGGCGCGTGAACATACATCACATCGCCGACAATCAGCGGTCCGCCCTCATGGCCGCGCAGCACGCCGGTCGAGAAGGTCCACTTGACCTGCAGGTTCTTCACGTTCTCCTTGGTGATCTGCTTGAGCGGGGAGTAACGAGTGTTGGCGTAATCACCCGTCTGCATCACCCAGTCTTTCGGGTTTTTGGCCATTTTCGCGAGCTCTTCGTTGGCTGACGCCGTATAGAGCGCGCCAAACGACAGTAGCGCCGAGGTCGATACAATGTAGGTAGCTTGCGTAAGTGCGCGCATCAAAATCCTCCCAGGTTCACAACGGGAAATCGATTGTTAAGCCCGCAAAGGGCTGAACAAGCGATTCAGTTTGGGAAGTATTTCCGGCAGCGTGTCACGACCTAGACCCCACCCAGCAGAGGTGTTTCTATCCTCTACCCAGTCAGCCTAGCCTGCACCCGCCCGATTGGCCTACGAAAGACTGCCGCCGTTTCCCTAATTACAGCGACGTCCTTGAAGCCGGAAACAAGGTAAGGCTATGTCATCGCCAAATGCCAGGCAAGGAAAAACCCCCATGGTGATGTTGCGCTGCAGCACAGTTATGTTGCAGTGCAAGACAAAGTTAATAGGTAAAAACGGTCCCGATGATGAGTCGAAAAAGTAGTCAAAAGAGGGCCATGATATATATAAACCTCATATCTGTCCGTATTTGACGATATGCTGCGATTGAATCTTATTTAGGCATATTTTTACCGAGCTTATCGGCGAAGCCGGATTTGGTTGCCGGTAGTACGCGAGGTGTGAAAATACCACAGGAAGATGGGTGCGGGGTGGGTCATGAGGCTGCCCCAAAACGCTGTTGTCGGTGGGCAGGGCATTCCTCCTTTGGTCCTATATGGAGGCGGTGGGAGGTTGACCGGGCTTGGCGCATGTCGCCAACTGGCCGCGATGACGCTGTCTCGCTGCACTGCGCCGGGCAACAGGAGGAATTTCTCATGCTCAGATATGTTGGATTTTCGGTCCTGCCGCTCCTGTTTTCGTCGACAATGGTCTTCGCAAACCCGGCGGGTGCCGCGGGAGACTACCCGACGGTGACGATTGTCGATTATGTGCTCGGCTGCATGCGGACAAATGGGCAGACACGTCAGGCGTTGGAGAGCTGTTCCTGCTCGATCGATGTCATCGCCTCGATCCTCCCTTACGACCATTATGAGAGAGCCGAGACCTTCAAGAGCATGTCTCTGACGACCGGCGAAAATGCGGGCCTGTTTCGCGAAAGCGCGCCGGCAAAAGCCGCGCGAACGGAGTTGAAGCGGGCGCAGGCGGAAGCCGACGTGCGCTGCTTCTAGCGCCCCGTCAAGCGCGTTCCCTCCCACTGCCGGGCGATCAGCTCACGCCTGGAAATTTCTGATGGAACGACCGCAAAAGGTCGCTCGTCGCCTCCGGGCTGCGGTGTTGCCGGGGCAGCCTTACGTCGAAAATGCCGAGCACATGCGCGGGCCGCGGCGCGAGCACGATGATGCGATCCGACAGCGTCAGGGCCTCGGTCAGGTTGTGGGTCACCATCAGGGCGGTCGTAGGTCGGGCCGACCATACCGTAAGAAGCAGGTGCCGGAGCTGCTCGGCGGTTCGCCCATCGAGCGAGACGAAGGGCTCGTCCAGGAAAAGCACCGCCGGTTCGGTCGCGAAGGCCCTCGCAAGTGCTGCCCTTCGCGCAAGGCCGAGCGAAAGCTCCGCCGGATAGAGCGAGCGCATGCCGGCGAGACCGAGAGCCTCAAACAGCCCGTCGAGATTTTTCGTTCGCAGGTCTTTCGGCAGCGCCAGCCTGACATTCTCCTCTACCGTCCGCCAAGGCAGCAGGGTGGGTTCCTGGAACACGGCGGCTATACGGTTCGAGCCGCCTTCCGGCAGTTGGAAAGAGCCGGAAAACTGCCTGTCGAGCCCAAGCAGAATGCGCAGCGTCGTGGTCTTGCCGCAGCCCGATGGTCCGAGCAGGCAGGCGAACTCGCCTTGCCGGACCTCGAAGGAAAGGTTCTTGAGCGCCGTCACCGAGACGCCTTGCGCGGACCTGAAGGTCTTTTCGGCGATATCGACCCTAAGCGGGACGACGGCGCCAACGGGTTGCATGTCGTTCAACGGGCTGCACCAGAAGAAGTTCGACGACAAGCATCACCGCCACGAATGCCAGCGTGTAGGCAAGAATGGCGGCGACGTCGAAAAGCTGGAAATAGAGATAGATCTGGAAGCCCACGCCATTGGAGCGGCCGAGCAGTTCGACCACCAGAACGATCTTCCAGATGAGGGCGATGCCGGAACGCGAGGCCGCGGCCAGATAGGGCTGCAGCTGCGGCAGCAGGATATGGCGAACGCGGTCGAGGGGACCGAAGCGGTAGACAGTCGCCATTTCGGCGTAACTCGGGTCCAGCGCCCTGGCGCCCTCGCGCATGGTCACCACGACATTCGGGATCTTGTTCACGGCAACCGCGCCTATCGCCGCCACCTCATTGAGGCCGAACCAGATGTAGGCCAGCACGATGATCACCAGCGCAGGGATATTGAGGAACAGGATCACCCAGGGATTGAAGAACCGGTCCGCGCCGCGGTAGCTGCCGAGGAGAATCCCGATCACCGATCCGACAATCATCGCAACGATGTATGCCGCGGCAACCCGGCCGAGGGTTGCGCCGAGATGGTAGAAAAGGTCGCCGCTGGCCGCCTCTCTCAGCGATACCTTCCAGACCTGTCCCGGCCCCGGAAAGGCACGGCTCGGCCAGGCATTCGCCGCCAGGCTCCACAGCAGGCAAAGCCCGAGCAGGGAGGCCGTCACCGTCAGCGCGGGTGTCAGCGTCGCTCGAGGGCCGGCACGGCTGGAAATATCGGCCGCATCGCCAGGCGTGCGATCGCCGGGGTCTTTTGCGGTCATTTCGCCGGCTCCTGCCAGAATGTGCCCGGCGCCATCTCCGGCGCGCTGCCGACCAGCTTTTCGCCGCCGATCCCGGCCAGCACACGATAGAGCCTGCCGGCATCGGCCGCCTCCTCGGCAACCGGCCGCCTGGGGATGCCCTCGCGATAGCGGTCGCGCAGCTTTGCCAGTTCCTTGCCTTCTGCTCGGACAATCGGCGCAAGGCGCAGCCACTCTTCGTCGGACCTGGCCAGCAGATCCTTGGCTTGCGCGGAAGCCTTGAGGAAGCCGCGGACGGCTTGTGGATTTTCGTTCGCCCATTTGTCGTGGAATACATAGCCGAGCGCGGATACCGGACCCGCAGCTCCAAGCGCCTTCTCGGCATCGTTGGCGCCGATCAGCCGGCGAAAGCCGTTGGCCTCGAGCCGGGCACAAAAATGCCAGAAATTGAGCACCGCATCGAGTTCGCCCTGAATCGCCTTTTCCGAAAACAGCGGCGGCGCGCCAAAGACGACATCGCTGATCGCCGGCAGGTCGAGGCCATGATCGCGCCTGGCCAGCGCCTGTATCAGCAGCCAGCTCTTGTCGAGGGCCCCGCCGGCGACACCGATCTTCTTTCCCTTGAGGTCGGGGATCGTGCGTATCGGCGATGCGTCCTTCACCATGATCGCCCCGACGGCCGTCGAATAGGGGGACAATGTGACATCGCCGCCGTCCGAGCGCTGGCGCGAGACCCACAACCAATCGGTCACGATCATGTCGATCGCGTCGGCCAGTATCGCGACATTGGTCGCATCCTCGCCGGCGAAATATATAACTTCGAGACCGATCCCGTTGGCCGCGTCGAACTTGTGCTCCTTCAGCGTATCAAGCTCCCAACTCACCGTACCGAACTTCAGCACGCCGATGCGAACCTTGGATGCGGCGGAGGCGGCAATGGGGTGCGAGCCGAGCATCGCGGCCGTTCCAAGAGCCGCCAAACGGAGCGTTTCCCGCCGCGAAATCATGATGTTTCCTCCCGGGATTGGCCGGTCAGATCGCTCGGTCCTTCGTCGGGAAAGCGCATTTCCAGCGCCTGACCTTGAAGGCCGGGTGGTCCTGCGACCATTTCGCGATCTCGCTGGGCGCCAGGACCATGCATTGGAACAGGGAGCCGCGGCTCTCGAAATAGAGATGCTCGTCTCGGCAATTGCCTGGATTGGCACTCAGGCAAACCGTCAATATGAGGTCGACCATATTCATCCAGCACCTCTTGCGCGCATAGACGCCAGCTCTGGCGAAATCCTGCCCGCCCCATTGCCTGGGAAAATATCAGCCTGGACAAACTCAACCCGACCGGGTTCCCGAGGTGCCCATGGAAATCCGGAATGGCGTGAAGCTACGCGTTCGCCCAAAGGCCGTCAACAAAGGCGAAAGGACAGTTGCTGTGGACCTTCGTATGGTTGACTTCGTCAAAGCAATGGCATGCAAATCATCTGGGGCATCAGACGATCAATGAGGAATTGCCATGCGCGCTATCGCATTTTTCGCCGTCGTATCCTTGGTGACTTTCATCACGAACCAATCCCAAGCGCAGGATGCCGCGGCGGGTGAGAAGGTCTTCATGAAATGCAAGGTCTGCCACGTCGCGGACAAGGACCAGAACAAAGTCGGTCCGTCATTGAACGGCGTCATCGGCCGTACCGCCGGCACGCATCCGGGATTCAGCTATTCCCAAGCCATGATCGCGGCTGGAAAGTCGGGCGTGAAGTGGGACGAGCCAACGCTGACGACCTATCTCCATGATCCGAAGGCCATGGTGAAAGGCACAAAGATGGCGTTTGCCGGCCTCAAGGACGACAAGGACGTGGCCAACGTCATCGCCTATCTCAAGCAATTCTCGAAGTAACAGCAATTCTCGAGGCAGCGGCTTCGCCGGCCGTTCGATTTACGATCGGCCGGCGACTGCTTCCGTAATCGACGCTGCCGGTCGATGCATGTCGCCCAAAAGCGCGTGGCGGTTTTGGGAGAACGACATGAACAAAGACCTGAAGCGCGCCGCCTGAATCCGTTTCGACGCGACACGCTTTAAGCAGCGGCACGCAGCCTCTGCATCGCGGAGGGCAGATCGAGCAGGCTGTCGCAGACAAGGTCTGCGCCAAGCTCCTCGACGGGGATCTGGGTGTAGCCGCCGCGCAGCAGAACGACGGGCATGCCAGCGGCGCGCGCGGCGCCGACGTCGCCGCTGCTGTCTCCCACCATCAGCGCGTCGGTGGGTTCGACCCCAAGCTGGGCGAGCGCCAGCAGCAGGGCGTCGGGCGCCGGTTTCAGGTGTGTCACCGCGTCTCCGCCGACGATCGCGCCGAGATATTCCGTCAAGTGGAAATGCAGCAGGATTTCGCGGGTCGCCAACTGCGGCTTGTTGGTTGCAACGCCCATGGCTGTTCCGTTCAGGTGGAAGTGCGTGAGAACCTCCCTGACGGCAGGCATCAGCCTCGTCAGGCCGGTCAGATGTCTGCGGTAGATCGGCGCCATCACGCGGTTGGCCTCCTCGATTGCGCTGCCGGCAAGCGGCGACCCTGAAGCTGCGAAGGCCCGCTCGACCAGCTTCCTGACGCCGCCGCCGATCATGGCCTTGACCTGATCCACGCTGAGCGGCGGCAGGTCGCGGCCGGCCAGCAGCTCGTTCACGGCCGCCGCTATGTCGGGCGCCGAATCGATCAGCGTGCCGTCGAGATCGAACAGGATCGCGCTCGGAGACCGAGACGGCTTGCTTGCGCCGACATTCATGCGGCCTCCTTCCATTTGATCGAGCAGCCGATCGAAGCGATTTGGTCGAGCGGTCCGTCGCCGGTTCGGGCAACCTGCTTCATCGCTTCGAACAGATCGCGCCTCAGTCCGGGCGGTCCGGCGTCGCGCCGCGATGCGTCCAGCCGGCCGCGATATTGCAGCGTCAACTCGCTGTTGAAACCGAAGAAATCCGGGGTGCACGCGGCTCCGTAGGCGCGCGCCACTGCCTGCTGCTCGTCGTGGAGGTACGGGAAGGTGAAGCCGTTCGCGCTGGCGAAGAGCTTCATTTTGTCGAAGGAATCGTCCGGATAGGCGTCGGCATCATTGGAGTTGATCGCGACAAAGCCGATCCCTTCGGCCTTCAGGTCGTTGGCGTCACGCACGATGCGTGAAATCACCGCCTTCACATAGGGGCAGTGATTGCAGATGAAGGCGACGACCAGCCCGTTGGGACCGGCCCGGCCGAAGATCGAATGCGATTTGCCGTCGACGCCGGGCAAGACGGCATCGACTGCTTGCCAGCCGAAATCGCAGACAGGTGGGATCGCCGCCATGTCATCCTCCAACCAAGCAGTTCACGCGGCTCGCCGGATCGCTCCGTCGGCCGCCTGTCTGATGGCGCCGATATTGGCACGATAGGCCGCCTCGGTGCCGCCCTTGAAGACGGCAGAACCGGCGACGAGCACATTGGCGCCAGCCGCGGTAACCAGGGGGGCTGTCTCGGGCGTGACGCCGCCGTCGATCTCGATGTCGATCGGACGTTGGCCGACGAGCGCCTTGACGCGCCTGACCTTGTCGACGACCGCCGGAATGAAGGCCTGGCCGCCGAAACCCGGATTGACCGTCATCAAAAGCACCAGATCGAGCCGGTCGAGAACATATTCGATGACGCTTTCCGGCGTCGACGGATTGAGCGAAACGCCGGCCTTCTTGCCGAGGCTCCTGATCGCCTGCAGCGAACGGTCGAGATGCGGCCCGGCCTCGGCATGCACCGTGATGATGTCGCAACCGGCATCGGCGAATGCCGCGAGATAGGGATCGGCCGGCGCGATCATCAGATGACAGTCGAAGACCTTGTCCGTTCGATCGCGGATTGTCTTGATCACCGGCGGGCCGAAGGTGATGTTGGGCACGAAATGCCCGTCCATCACGTCGAGATGGATCCAGTCGGCGCCGGCCCGCACGACCGCTTCGACCTCGTCGCCGAGCCGCGAGAAATCGGACGACAGGACGGAAGGGGCGATGATGGTTTTTCCGGTCATTTGCATTCTCCTTCCCCAGGATTTAGAGCGAACACCCGGCTGGAGGTGATGTCCTCGGCCGAGATCGTCGACAGCGCCTTTGCGTCGAGCGGTCCCTTGGCGCTCTCGAACAGGCGGTTGGCCTGTCTCAGCCGTGCCCGGTCGAGCGCGTTGCGGATCGAGCGGGCGTTGGCGAAATGCGGCTGCCTGCGGCGGCGTGCGATATAGTCGGCCATTGCCTGGGTCGCGGCATCATCGAACAGGTAATTTTGCTGGTCGAGCATTTGTTCCGCGATCCCGAGAAGCTCGTCGTCGGAATAGTCGGGAAAGTCGATGTGGTGGGCGATGCGCGAGCGGAATCCCGGATTGCTTTCGAAGAAGCGATCCATGCGCGGCGCATAGCCGGCGAGGATCACCACGAGATCGTCGCGCTGGTTCTCCATCACCTGCAGCAGGATCTCGATCGCCTCCTGGCCGTAATCGCGCTCGTTTTCCGGCCGGTAGAGATAGTAGGCCTCGTCGATGAACAGCACCCCGCCCATCGCCTTCTTCAGGATCTCCTTGGTCTTGGGCGCGGTGTGGCCGATATACTGGCCGACCAGGTCGTCGCGCGTCACCGAAACCAGATGACCCTTGCGGATATAGCCCAGCCGATGCAGCAGGTCGGCCATTCGCAATGCGACGGTTGTCTTGCCGGTGCCCGGATTGCCGGTGAAGCTCATATGCAGTGTCGGTGTTTCATGGGCGAGGCCCATACGGCGCCGGGCCCGCTCGACCAGCAGGAGCGCCGCCGTCTCGCGGATGCGTCTTTTGACCGGGGCGAGCCCGATCAGCTCGCGGTCGAGCTCGGCCAGGACATCCTTGACGCCGGAAGTTTCGAATTCCTCACGCAGGTCGATCGCCGCCGGGACGGCGTTTTGAGGCGCTTCCGTTTCGGCAAAGGCTGGCGCCGACATGGCATTCTCCTCTTGCCCCGATGATCAGCCGTACCTCGTTCCAGCCGGCTTGTCGGCGGCGTAGGGCTTGGTGGTGTAGCGGATCATGCGGCCCGCGGCCTCCTGCCGTTCGAGCCGGTAGCCGGGCTCTTCGGCAGGACGGTTGACGATGAAGGAGAGCTTCACCGATTCCCAGCCATGCGAGGAATCGAAGGCAACGACGCGGATATAGCGGTCGCCATAGACCTTGCGGCATGCGTTCAGCTCCATCATCAGTGCCGCCGCGTCGGGATTGTCGAACATCGGGTGACCCCACATCTCCCAATAGACGTTGCGCGGGTGCGGGTCGTCGGTGAACTCGAGGCTGACGGCCCATTTGTTGTCGATACAGTACTGCACCTGCGCGCGGATCTGGTCGTCGGTCAGGTCGGGCAGGAAGGAAAAGGCCCCTTGAGTGATACGCATGGCTGTTCTCCTTATTCGGCTGCCGTCGCCACCGGAACGAAGTCCGGTGTGTCGGTCGAGGCGTAGTTGAAAGTCACGTCCTTCCAGACATCGAGCGCCTGTCGCAGCGGCAGGCACGACCGGGCGGCATGCTCGAGGATCTCGGGCCCTTCGCGCAGGTAGTCGCGACCTTCGTTGCGGGCGAGGATCATGCATTCGAGCGCAACGCGATTGGCAGTCGCGCCGGCCGCGATGCCCATAGGATGGCCGATTGTGCCGCCGCCGAATTGCAGCACCACGTCTTCGCCGAGTAGGTCGATGAGCTGATGCATCTGCCCGGCATGAATGCCGCCGGACGCCACCGGCATCAGCTTGTTGAGCGATGCCCAGTGCTGGTCGAAGAAGATGCCGTTCTCCAGCTTAATCGGGTTGTAGTTCTCGCGGCAGACATCGTAGTAGCCCCTCGTCGTCGCCGGATCGCCTTCAAGCTTGCCGACAACGGTGCCGGCATGGATGTGGTCGACGCCGGCGAGCCGCATCCATTTGGCGATGACGCGGAACGAAACGCCGTGCGACTTCTGCCGCGTATAGGTGGAATGGCCGGCGCGATGCAGATGCAGGATCATGTCGTTCCTGCGCGCCCACTTGGCCATCGACTGGATCGCCGTGTAGCCGATCACGAGGTCGATCATGACGATGTTGGAGCCGAGTTCCTTGGCGAAGTCGGCCCGTTCGTACATGTCCTCCATGGTGGCGGCGGTGATGTTGAGATAGGTGCCCTTGATCTCGCCCGTGTCGGCCTGCGCCTTGTTGACCGCCTCCATGCAGTAGAGGAAGCGCTCGCGCCAATGCATGAAGGGCTGCGAGTTGATGTTCTCGTCGTCCTTGGTGAAGTCGAGCCCGCCCTTCAGCGCCTCGTAGACGACACGGCCGTAATTGCGGCCGGAAAGGCCGAGCTTCGGCTTGACGGTGGCGCCGAGCAGCGGGCGGCCGAACTTGTCGAGGCGCTCGCGCTCGACGACGATGCCGGTCGCCGGACCTTGGAAGGTCTTCACATAGGCGACGGGAAAACGCATGTCTTCCAGCCGCAGTGCCTTCAACGGCTTGAAACCGAAGACGTTGCCGATGATCGATGCCGAAAGATTGGCGATCGAACCCGGCTCGAACAGGTCGAGGTCATAGGCGATGTAGGCGAAATACTGTCCGGGCGCGTTCGGAACCGGGTCGACCCGATAAGCCTTGGCGCGGTATTTTTCGCTCGCCGTCAGCCGGTCGGTCCAGACCACCGTCCAGGTTGCGGTCGAGGATTCGCCGGCGACGGCCGCCGCGGCCTCTATCGGGTCGACGCCATCCTGAGGCGTGATCCTGAACACCGCGATTATGTCAGTGTCCTTAGGCTCGTAGTCGGGCTCCCAGTACCCCATCTTCTTGTATTCCATGACACCGGATCTGTAGCGGTCCTTGCCGGTCACGGTTTCGGATTTTTTGGGCATGGCGCTGGTCCTTTCCTCTTTTGGCGGACCGCCGCTCAGGCGGCTTTCGCGGTTGCGATTTGCGGGTCGAGCTTTCCCGCGGCGTAGCGTTTCGCCATCTCGTCCATGGCGATGACCTTGATCTTCGAGGCATTGCCCGCGGTGCCGAAGCGTTCGAAACGGTCGCGGCAAAGGTCGCGCAAAGCGTCCATGGCGGGCTTCAGGAATTTGCGCGGATCGAATTCGCGCGGGTCCTGCGTCGCGACGCGGCGGAACTGCCCAGCCATGGCCATGCGGCAGTCGGTGTCGATGTTGACCTTGCGAACGCCGTGGCGGATGCCGCGCTCGATCTCCTCGACCGGAACGCCGAAGGTCTGGGGCATCTCGCCGCCATACTCGTTGATGATGTCCTGCAGTTCCTGCGGCACCGAGGACGAACCGTGCATGACCAGATGCGTGTTCGGCAGCTTCTCGTGGATCGCCTCGATCACCTGCATGGCCAGGATGTCGCCGTCCGGCTTGCGCGTGAACTTGTAGGCGCCGTGCGAGGTGCCGCAGGCGATCGCCAGCGCATCGACGCGGGTGGCGGTCACGAAGTCGACCGCCTGATCGGGGTCGGTCAGGAGCTGGTCGTGCGACAGCGCGCCCTCTGCGCCGTGGCCGTCCTCGGCCTCGCCCTGGCCGGTTTCCAGCGAGCCGAGCACGCCGAGCTCGCCTTCGACGGAAGCGCCGACCCAATGCGCCATGCGCGCGACGCGTTCGGTGACGGCGACGTTGTAGTCGTATGTCGCCGGGGTCTTGGCGTCCGCCATCAACGATCCGTCCATCATCACCGAGGTGAAGCCGTGGCGGATCGCCGACAGGCAAGTGGCTTCATTGTTGCCGTGATCCTGATGGATGCACAGCGGAATGGCCGGATGCATCTCGATCAGCGCCTCCATCATCTTGGCCAGCATGATGTCGTTGGCGTAGGAGCGGGCGCCGCGCGAGGCCTGGATGATCACCGGCGCGTCGCAGGCCCTGGCCGCCTCCATGATGGCGAGGCCCTGTTCCATATTGTTGATGTTGAATGCCGGCACGCCGTAACCGTGCTCGGCGGCATGGTCGAGAAGCTGGCGAAGGGTGATGCGGGCCATTGTCGGTCCTCCTAGATGATGAGCCTCAACGCCGCTGCGGCGACGGCTTCGGGCGTGATGTCGAAATGACGGTAGAGGTCCGGGGCGGGAGCACTGGCGCCGAAGCCGGTCATGCCGACAAAAGCGCCCGTGTCGCCGATCCAACGGTCCCAGCCGAGACGGGCAGCAGCCTCCACGGCGACGCGCGGCGCGGAACCGAGGACGGACTTGCGGTAATCCCCGTCCTGTTCCTCGAACAGTTCCCAGCACGGCATCGAGACGACCGCGGCGGCGATGCCGTGTTCGCTTTCCAGCCGCTCGGCGGCGGCACCGGCGATCTCGACCTCCGAGCCGGTGGCGATCAGCGTCACGCCGCGGTGCGCGGAAGGCTCGCGCAGGACATAGCCGCCCCGGCTGGACCGGTTTTCGTCGCTGTGCGCCTGGCGCAGCATCGGCAGGTTCTGGCGCGATAGCACCAGCACGCTCGGCCGCGTCTCGCGCTTCAGCGCCAGCTCCCAGCACTCCGCCGTTTCGATGATGTCGGCCGGACGGAAGACGTTGAGGTTGGGTGTCGCCCGCAGCATCGCCAGGTGCTCGATCGGCTGGTGGGTCGGACCGTCCTCGCCGAGACCGATGGAATCATGCGTCATCACATAGACGACACGCTGGCTCATGAGCGCCGAGAGCCGCATCGCGCCGCGAGCATAGTCGGCGAAGCACAGAAAGGTGCCGCCATAAGGTACGAACCCGCCATGCAGCGCGATGCCGTTCATCGCGGCGGCCATGCCGTGCTCGCGGATGCCGTAGTGAATGTAGCGGCCCGCATAACCGCCCGGCACGATGCGCTCCATGCCTTTGGTGATCGTCAGGTTCGAATGCGTGAGGTCGGCGGAGCCGCCGACCGTCAGCTCGGTCGCGCCATTGATCGCGGCAAGCGCCATTTCGGAGGCCTTGCGCGTTGCGACCTTGGTCGCCTTCTCGGCATGCTCCGCGCGGAAGGCGCCAAGGGCCTCGAACACCGCATCGGGCAATTTGCCGCCGATCGCGCGCTCGAAGGCCTCCCGCCGCGGCGAGGCGGCAAGCCGCTGCTCCCAGGCGCGTCGCGCCGCCTGCCCGCGCTCGGCGATCTCGCGCCAGGCGGAAAGGATATCGTCCGGCACCTCGAACGGTGCGTAGGCCCAGCCGATGTTTTGCCGCGTCGCGGCAATCTCCGCATCGCCCAGCGGCGCCCCATGTGTCTTTTCCGAACCGCCCAGATTGGGCGCGCCCTTGCCGATCACCGTGCGGCAGGCGATCAGGGATGGCCGGTCCGACTGCCGTGCGGCCTCGATTGCCGCGGCGACGGCCTCCAGGTCGTGGCCGTCCACCGACTGGACAAGCCATCCAGCGGCTTTGAACCGGGCTGGCTGATCCATCGATGTCGACAGCGAGGTCGGTCCGTCGATGGAGATGGCGTTGTCGTCCCAGAGGACGATCAGGCGGCAGAGCTTCAGGTGACCCGCGAGGTCGATCGCCTCATGGCTAATGCCTTCCTGCAGGCAGCCATCGCCGGCGATCACGTAGGTGTAGTGGTCGACGAGATCGGCGCCGTGGCGGGCAGCAAGCATGCGTTCGGCCAACGCCATGCCGACGGCGGTCGAAATGCCTTGTCCGAGTGGGCCGGTGGTCGTCTCGATACCAAGCGCGTGGCCATGCTCGGGATGTCCGGCGGTACGGCTGCCCAGTTGACGGAACCGCTGCAATTCCTCGATCGGCATGTCTGCGTAGCCGAGGAGGTAATGCAGCGCATATTGCAGCATCGAGCCATGCCCGGCTGAAAGCACGAAGCGGTCGCGATCGGGCCAGTCCGGCGCTGTCGGGTCGATGTTGATGAAGCGGCTGAACAATACCGTCGCGACATCGGCCATGCCCATCGGCATGCCCGGATGTCCGGAGTTGGCCTTCTGCACGCTGTCCATGGCCAGCGCGCGGATAGCGTTCGCCATATCGCGCTCCGAGAGGGCGGCGGCGACGGACTTCAATGCTGCCAGGCTGGTCATAGCGTCCTCCTCACGACACACGTTTCTTGCGTTCGATCAATTGCAGGATGAGCGGCGTCAGGATCAGCTGCATGGCAAGGTCGAGCTTGTTGCCCGGCACCACTATGGAATTCGGCCGCGACATGAAGGAGTCGTGGATCATCGAAAGCAGGTAAGGGAAATCGATGCCGCGAGGATTGGCGAAGCGGATGACCAGCATCGATTCGTCGGGGGTCGGAATCCAGCGTGCGATGAACGGGTTGGACGTGTCGACGATCGGCACGCGCTGGAAGTTGATCGCGGTCTGCGAGAATTGCGGGACGATGAAGCGGACATAGTCCGGCATGCGGCGCAGGATCACGTCCATCACCGCCTCGGTGGAATAGCCGCGGGTTGCGCGGTCGCGATGGATCTTCTGGATCCATTCGAGATTTATGACCGGCACCACGCCGATCTTGAGGTCCGCATGCCTGGCCAGGTTGATCTTGTCGGTAACGACGCAGCCATGCAGGCCTTCGTAGAAGAGCAAGTCGCTCGGGGCGAATTCGCGCCATTCGGTGAAATTCCCCGGCGGTGTGCCGTAAAGCTTCTCCTCGTCCTCGTCATGGACGTAGGTGCGGGTCCTTCCGGTCCCCCGGCGGCCATATTCCTCGAACACCCCCTCGAGGATCTCGAGCTCGTTGGCCTCGGCATGGAAGTGGGTGAAGTTCGGGTTGCCGGCCTTCTCCTGCTCGGCGACCGCCACCTTCATCGCCGCGCGGTCGTAGCGATGAAAGGCGTCGCCTTCGATGAAGGCAGCCTCGATGTTCTCGCGCCGGAAGATCAGCTCGAAGATGCGCTTGACCGAGGTTGTGCCCGCGCCCGACGACCCGGTGATGGTGATGATGGGGTGCTTTGCCGACATGATGCTGCTCAGGCCCTGAAAAGTCCGCGGTTGCTGAACAGCGGTGCACGCTCGCCGATAGCGCTAGGTTCGGTGTGGTAGCGGGCTATCCGTGCGACTTCCCGCGCGGATCCGAAGACCACGGGGACACGCTGATGCAGGCACTCGGGTTCGATTTCGAGGATGCGGGAAATCGTATCGGTCGCGGCACCCGCCGCTTGTTCGACCAGATAAGCGATCGGATTGGCCTCGTAGACGAGCCGAAGCCGGCCTTGGCGGTAACCCCTGCGTTGGTCGCCGGGATACAGAAACACGCCGCCGCGCATCAATATGCGATAGCAGTCGGCGACAAGCGAGGCGATCCAGCGCATGTTGAAGTCCTTCTCCCGTGGGCCTTCCGTGCCTTCCAGGCAGTCGTCGACATAGAGCCGCACGGCCTCGTCCCAGTGGCGGTAGTTGGCGGCGTTGATGGCGAACTCCTGGGTCCGATCCGGGATGATCCGGCTTTCATAGGCCTGGACAAAGGTGCCCAGCCTGGTCGAGTGCACGAAGACGTGCGTGCCGCTGCCGAGCGACAGGACGAGCGCCAGCTGCGGCCCGTAGATGAAGAAGCCGGCGCCCAGCATGCTCACGCCTGCCTGCAAAAAAGAGGCGGCCGGATTGGCGTCCGGCGCGCCAGTTGCAGGGAGGAGCGAGAAAATCGTTCCGATCGACACGTTGGTGGCGATGTTGGAGGAGCCGTCGAGCGGGTCGATGGCGAGGGCGAGGGGAGCTTGCCTGTCGAGCAGGACCGGCTGCTCCAGCTCCTCGGAAGCATAGAGCGCGACCGGAGCGTGACGTATCGCGTCGAGGAAGATGTCGTCGGCGAAGATGTCGAGATCCCTCTGCACATCGCCGTCGGCATTGGTGCCGCGGGTTCCGGCAAAAGCGGTGCCGAGCACGCCTTGGTTGATGGCATTGCGGACCCTGGTGGCGGCCTGCGTGAGCTGACGGACGGTGGCCACGACCGCGGAGCGGCGTTCGTGAGGCGGGTCGCCGAGATAGGAGTTCAGAAAAGCGTCTAGCGTTGCCGCTGGCATCGTAACCTCCCAGTCCGGCCGTATACCTCGGAGGCCGGATGGGGAGATGAAAACAAACGATATGAGATAAGTAAAATTCAATAACTTTACTCAGGCAGTAAAAATAATTTAATATGCCTTATGAGAAACCTCACGCTCAAGCAGTTCAAGACCGTCCAGGCAATCGTCAGCCACGGGAAAATCGTCAGCGCGGCCAAAGTGTTAGGCCTTTCTCCTCCAGCGGTTACGATCCAGTTGCGACAGGTGGAGGAGGAGTTCCAACTGGCCTTGTTCGACCGGACGTCGGACGGCATGCGTCCCACCGCCGCAGGGCTGGCCTTCGTCGAGGCGGCGCAGGCTATCGAGGAGCGGCTTCGCCTGCTCGACGACGAGATGGACGCAATCAAGGGCGTGCGCACAGGCAGCCTGAGGCTCGGCGTCGTGTCCACCGCCAAATATTTCGCGCCACGGCTCATGGCCGGCTTCATGAAGGAGCATCCCGATATCGACATGCGGCTTGCCATCGGCAATCGCGCCGAAACGATCGACAGTCTGAAGAATCACGACATCGACATCGCGCTGATGGGCCGTCCGCCCAAGGAAGTTTCGGTGCGCGCTTCGGTCTTCGGCGATCATCCGTTGGTCATCATCGCACCGCCCGAACACCCGCTGGCGTCGGCACGCGACATTTCCAAGGAACGGATCGCCGAGGAGCATTTCCTCATTCGCGAGCCGGGCTCGGGCACGCGCATCTCGCTGGAGATATTCCTGAGCGACGTGCCCGGCCGGATCGACGATCTCGGCGTCGAGATGGGTTCGAACGAGACGATCAAGCAGGCGGTAATGGCAGGTCTCGGCATCGCCTTCATCTCCGCCCACACCATCGCCGCGGAAACGGAAGCCGGCCGGCTCGTTATTCTCGACGTGGTCGGCATGCCGATCCGCCGGCAATGGTTTTCGGTGATGCGCACCGATCACGTGATCTCGCCGGCTATGGCGACCTTCAACGATTTCCTGATGCGCAAGGGGGCAATGTACCTGCCTCTGTTCGGCAAGCTGTATCCGTACACCGGAGCGAATGAAGCTGCGCGGATGCAACAAATGGGAGCGCCAGGAAAGCGACCAGAGTGAAACACCCGACATACCGGCCGCAGAAATCATGCGAAAGAGGGCTAACAAGGGCGTGGAAAACGCACCGCCACCGATGGCGGTTGGTGGGCTCGCATGCTATGTTGCAGTGCGAAAGGGCAGGGGCACGCGCTCTCATACTCGCAAACAAGACGGATAGGCAGCCAACCCTGCAGACAAATCGCTATGCGTCCCGGGCATGGGGCTCGGGAATTCGAGGGGAAGGGGCAATGCTTTATACAATCGTGATGATGGTCTGCATGACGGCCGTGCCGCAGGCCTGCGAGCAACGCGAGGAAGTCGCGAACGGCCTGGCCATGAACCCCGGGGTGGCCTTCATGCAGGCGCAGCCACTGGTTGCCCATTGGCTGGAGACACATCCCGGCTATTTCGTGCAGCGTTGGCGCGTGCTGCCCGGCCGGGGAGCCTGACGGGCGCGTCTTCGAAGCTGGCTTAAATCTCTGTATTTACGCATGTCGTTCTCCCAAAACCGCTGCGCACTTTTGGGCGACATGCGCTATTTCTTCGCCGCAAGCGTTTCAGAGACGGTCTTGGACAGCTGATAAAGCCGCTGCTCGATTATCGTCGGCACATCGCAGACGTAAGTCAGCGATTGCGCGCGCTCGCTGAAGATCCGCGTGTCGAAATTCAGTTGATCGATCTGCCGCTCGACCTCGTCCTGATCCGCGTCGGGTTTTGCGCGCAAGGCATCGAGATCGGACGCTTCCTTGCGCAATTCGGCGGCTATTTCGAGCTGCCTGTGGGCGTAACGGGAAATGCCGGAAATCACGTGCGAACGCTCGGCGTCCATGTGGTCGAACATGCCCTGCACGAGCATCGCCATTTTCGGCGCAAGCTGCTCGGCCGGCAGGGAGGCCGCAAAATCCCTGATCTTCCTCTGCGCGTCGGCAATCGGCAGCTTGCGAGCCGCCACCTCCTCGACCAAAGCGGAGACGGAAGCGTCCTCCGACCAGTCCTTCGCCGCCGGCGGAAGTTCCGGACCGTTCCACACCTGGCGGAGCGAGAGTTGCGGCACCTTGCGCTGCATGCAGGGCCAGTCCGGATCGGTGTTCGCGGCCATGGCGCTGGCGTTCGGTACGAGCATGACAGCCGCGACCAGGCTGCGAACAAGGCTCATCCGTCCCATCAACCGTTTCCTCCCGTGCCCTGCTTGCGGGTTATCAGGCCGCGCGAAGGGTCATAAGCGATGATGGCGCCACCCAGAAACAGCAGCGTGCAGCCGGCGACGACACCCAGCGACACCCAATCGACCTGTCCGTAGAAGGCGAAGCGGATCAGTTCGACGGCATAGGTGAAGGGGTTGGCGAGGCAGAGCTTGTAAAGAAGCGGGCTCGCTTCCTGGATGCGCCACAAAGGGTAGAGCGCCGGAGAAGCGAAATAGCCGGGAAAGATGACGAAGTTCATGATGCCGGCGAAGTTTTCGAGCTGCTTGATCATCGAGGACAAAAGCATGCCGAGCGCGCACAGCATCATGCCCGACAGGAACAGGGCCGGCAGCACGAACAAATAACCGAGCGGCGGCGCCTTGACGCCCCAGAACCAGGCAACGATCAGGAACGCGTAGACCTGCGCGATCGATACGAAAACACCGGCGAGCATCTTCGACAGCAGCAGGTACCAGCGGGGAAACGGGCTGACCAGCAGGATGCGCATATTGCCCATCTCGCGGTCGTAGACCATCGACAGCGAAGACTGCATGCCCGAGAACAGCAGGATCATGCCGCACAAGCCTGGCGTGATGTAGACCTCGTAGAGCACGTAGGTCTTATAGGGCGGGATGATCGAAACGCCGAGCACCTGGCGGAATCCGGCGGCAAAAATGAACAGCCAGACCAGCGGTCGAACCAGCGATGAGATGAAACGTTCGCGCTGGTGCAGGAAGCGCAGGCATTCCCGTATGACGATCCCTTTGAGGCAGATGAGATAGTGGCGAAGGCCGAACGCGCCGGACTTCGCCGGCGTGACGGCAGCGACCTTTTCCGGCATTGCCGAAGCGCTCATGGCGAGATCTCCGCAATGCCTGTCGCTTCGCTGCGACTGAGCCTCGAAAAGGCGTCGCCGATCGAAGCGGCACCACTGGCCTTGACGACGTCGGCCACCTTGCCCTTGGCGACCAGGTCACCCTGCCGCAGCACGACGAGATGGTCGCCGTCATCAACCTCGTCGATCAGATGGGTGGCCCAAAGCACGCCGATGCCCTCGGTTTCGACCAGCTTGCGGATGGTGGCAAGAATGCCCGCGCGCGACTGGATGTCGAGACCGACCGTTGCCTCGTCGAGCAGCAGCAGGGAGGGGCGGTGGAGCAGCGCCCTGGCGATCTCGATGCGGCGCATCTGGCCGCCGGAAAGGCTGCGAGCCTTGTCATGCTGACGGCCCGGCATGTCGACCGTCTCGATCAGCGCCGCAATGCGCTGCCCGGCTTCGTGCCGGCCGATGCCGTGCAGCGAGGCGTGATAGGAGAGGTTCTGGTACACGCTCAGATCGAGGTCGAGCGTGCGTGCCTGGAACACGATGCCGACACGTCTGAGCGCCTCGCCGGAAGCTCGGCTTACGTCATGGCCGAAGATGCGGATCGATCCCCGGCGCGTGTCGTAAAGATGGCTGATCAGCGAGAACAGAGTTGTCTTGCCGGCGCCATTGAGACCGAGCAGGGCGGTGAAGGTCCCCGGCGCGATCGAAAACGAGACGTCGTTGAGCGCCCGCTTCGGACCATAGGAATGGCTGACGCCGGCGACGTCGAGCGCCGCCACCTCATCTTCCGCTTTCCTCGTCCTCGCGTGCTGCATGGGATAGCTCTCTTCGGATGCTTATCTAGCGCGCTCGCCGCCTTTGGCCTCGGTGGCAGGCTCAGTCTCCGGCTGCTTTCTATTGGGGCGATATGGCCACGCCCCAGGGCTGCTGGCCGACGGTGACCGACTGAACCGGTTCGTCGGTCGCCGTGTCGATGAAAGTGATGTCGTTGGAATTGCCGTTCGTGGTGATCAGGGTCTTGTGATCGGGGGTGAAGTCCAGATGCCAGACGCGTTGGCCGACGAGGATGTACTTTTCCACCTCGTAGCTCTCGGTGTTGATCACCGCGACATGGTTCGCCGGGCCGAGCGCGACATAGGCCTTCTTGCCGTCGGCGCTGATGGCGATGCCTACCGGCTGAATGGTTTCGGCGCGCAATCCCGGAATCGCGAACCTGATCTTCTTCACGACCTGGCGCTTGGCGTTATCGATGACGCTGACGGTGCCGCCGACCTCGGCGGTGACCCAGATCTGTGATCCGTCGGGCTTGAACGCAGCGAAGCGTGGGCGCGTGTCGACCAGCACATTGTCGGTTACCTCATGGCTCTCGGTGTCGATGAAATGCGCCATGCTGGTGGTCTCCGAGGTGTTGATCATGGTCTTGCCGTCCGGGCTGACGGCCATTCCTTCCGGTTCCACGCCAACCGGGATCTCGGTCCTGACTTCCTTGCTGTCGACCTCGATCGCGGTGACCAGATTGTCGTTTTCGTTGGCGACGTAGAGCGTCTTGCCGTCAGGCGAAAGCACGAACAATTCGGGATCGTCGCCGGAGGGCAGCGTGCCGACGACCTGCAGCGTCGCGGTGTCGATGATCTGGATCGTATTGTCGTCGCTGGCGCACAAATAGATGAACTTGCCGTCGTGCGAGATGGTGATGCCGCGCGGTCTCTGGCCGACGTCGACGGTCTTGACCACCTGCATGGTCGCCGTGTCGACGACGGTCATGGTATTGTCCTTCTCGTTGGAGACATAGGCCGTGTAGGCCGATGCCGGGCCGGCCATGATGCCGGTTGCGAGAATGGCGAGTACGCAAGCTCGTCTCTGCACGAATTCCTCCCGATTGGCGCTACTTGAGCACGCATTTCGTTTCCGGTTGATCGATGCCGAGGGTGTCGAGCTCGGAAACCTGGTGGAGATAGCCCTCCTGGGGAGATGTCGAAACGACCGATTTGGTGTCGCCAAGCAGGATCGGCTGGCGAAGCTGGAGGTTCCATTTGCGGAAGGTCAGCTTCTGCCCCTTGAAGGCGGCGACCGAGAAATCGTCCGAGCGGATGTAATCGCTGATCTTCTTCGGATCGTCGCCATTGGTGCGCGTGGTGGCTTCGCCGATTGCCCGCACCGCCGTCCAGGCCGACATGTCCTTGGACAGCATTCGCCGGCCTGTCGTCTTCAGGAAGCGGCTCTGCATCTGAATGCCGCCCCATTGCTCGCTCGCGGGATGCCATGACGATGCCACGAGACCGGCCGTGCCTGCGACCAGCCGCGATGTCCAGGTGCGGTAGGGCACATAGGTCCCGAACACCTCGCTTTCATCGGCCACAAGCAGCACGTCATGCTCCGGCAGGTCCTGCGTGAATACCGAAATCTGCTGCTGTATCTGCGTGGCCCCAGTATCGGTGCGGCGCGCCGTGCCGGTGTCCTTGAGTTCCTTCTCGGCGACGATCTGGCCGCCGAAGCGGGCTGCTGCGCGGCGCAACGCGTCCGCATAGAGGTGATCCTGCTCATGCGAACCGTAGATCAGCACCCAGTTCGGCCATTTCTTGACCATGAGATACTGCGCCAGCGCGTCGGCGAGCATGCTTCGCGTCGGCGCGATGTGGAAGACATTTATGCGGCAGTCCTCTTCGCGCAGGCTGTCGTCCGTGGCGCCGACGTTGAAGATCAGCACGCCCTTGTCGCGCGCGATGTCGGCGATCGACAGCAACTGCTTGGCCGAGAGATCCGCGACCACATAGCGGTCGCCCTTGGCGATCAGGTCGTCGAATGCCTGAACCGCGTCGGCTTCCGGCTTTATCTCGGTGACGTCGAGGTTGAATTTCTGATTGATGAACTTGCCCGTCGTATTGTTGTCGCCGATGGCGACATTGGCACCGGCGACACCTTCGTCGCGCGGCGGCGCATCGAGCAAGGAAAGCGTCAGTCGCGGCGCGTAGGCCCGTAAATAGCCTATCTTGATTTCGGTTGTCTTGCCTTGCGGCTTGATCGCGCCCGCCGGCTGCAAGGTCGGTTGCTGGGCCAACGCGCCAGCGGTCAGGGACAGAAAGCACAACAGGGCCGCCAAGGTGCCCGGCACCGCACTTGTCATTGACAACATTACCACTTCTTGCGCTTGCTCGATCGTTGCCGGACCAGCGCGAAGCCAAGGTGCCCCGCGGTGAGCTTAGTGAAGCCGCGGGATTTATCAACCGCGTGAGCAGAACGTCCTCGCTCTGCTTTAGTCCTATTCCCGCGGCAAGGAGGTAGCCGTCATGGGTCCAGGAAACTGTGCGGAAAGTCCCGAACTGAGCAGCGCGTCCATAACGCGGCTGCCTTGAGGCGGGTGAGGGTGGGGGACCTTTGGTAGAATAGACTTATGAGGTGGATCGTTCGATTATTGCGATCTCACGGCAACCCGGAAACGGACATTTTTGTTGCGAGGCAGGCGTCAAGCCCGCCAGAAATTCGTCGACTGCCTTGGGAGGAATGCCTCATGAAAACGCGAGCCGCAGTAGCCGTTGGTGCCGGAAAGCCGCTGGAGATCATGGAGGTGGACCTCGAAGGGCCGCGCGAGGGCGAGGTGCTGGTCGAGGTCAAGGCGACCGGCATCTGCCATACCGATGAGTTCACTTTGTCGGGCGCCGATCCGGAGGGCATCTTTCCGGCGATTCTGGGC
>NZ_JAVIIW010000028.1:0-92667 GCF_033977205.1 Mesorhizobium album
AAATCGATACCAAATATGATAGCTTGCATGACGGACGGTCTCCTCCACTGGGGTTTCAACACGGCCAGTTTGGCACATTCGATGCCGCAAGGGGCCGTCCACCCATCATCCCAGGGCGGAGCGGGAAGCGAAGCGAGCCGCGTAGACCCAAGGATCCATGCCGTGACTTCAGCGTGCCACTGCGATGCAGAATTCTGCGCCGCTGCATCCTTCGATCAAGGTCACGGCATGGATCCCAGGGTCTCCGCGACGGAGCTGCGCTCCTGCTTCGCCCTGGGATGACGAAGTTGAGAGGCTTGAGCTAATCCCCAACACTTGCATCGGCTACAGAAACGGACGGTGAAGATCTTGCCGCCGGTAGGCCTGCAACTTTCCAAGATACATTGGTCGAGAACTAGACGGCGATGTCTACTTTGCCAGCTTCCCTAGCGCGACATCATACTTGTCCATGACATCGCGAGCGGCGCTCATCTCCCGCTCGAAGCTGCCGCACACTGGCCTTAGAATGAAGCCGTCCTCCGCTTCAATGATCTGGAGCTGATCGCCAACTTGAAGGTTCAAGCTGTCAAGCATTTCGCGTGGCAGCAGTAAGGCTCCTGATCCGTCTTCAAGCGTATGGATGATCGTCTTAAACATCATCGCGTCCTGGTTGTATCTATGGTTAGAGAACAACCTCTGAGCCAATTTAGCAAGCCTTCATGGATCGGCCAGCAGCCGATCCATCAGCCGGTCCGCCGCCTGCGGGATCACCGTGCCCGGCGGGAAGATTTCGGCCGCTCCCGCCTTCAGCACCGCGTCATAATCCTGCGGCGGGATGACGCCGCCGGCGACGATCAGCATATCGCCATGGCCGAGCTTCCTCAGCGCGTCCTTGAGCTCGGGGATCAGCGTCAGATGCCCGGCCGCGAGCGATGAGGCGCCGATGATGTCGACATCGTGCTGGACCGCCAGCTTTGCTATCTCTTCCGGCGTCTGGAACATCGGCCCGACGGTGACATCGAAGCCGAGATCGGCAAAGGCGCTGGCGATCACCTTCTGGCCGCGGTCATGCCCGTCCTGGCCCATCTTGGCGACCAGGATGCGCGGCTTGCCGCCGGTCTTCTTCTCGAACGCCTCGATCTTTTCCTTGAGATGGTCGACAACCGGGCTGTCGCCAAGCGCGTCGCGGTAGACGCCGGAGATGGTCTGCACGGTGGCCGCGTGGCGGCCGAACACCTTTTCCAGCGCCAGCGAGATCTCGCCGACGGTCGCATTGGCGCGCGCCGCGCGGATCGCGAATTCGAGCAGGTTCTCGCCGCTCTCGGCGGCACGGGTGAGGGCGGTTAACGAATCCTCCAGGGCGGCGACATCGCGCGTGCCCTTCAGCCGCTGCAGCTTTGCCAATTGCCGTGCCTTGACCTCGGCATTGTCGATCTTGAGCACGTCGACCTCGATATCCGCGTCCGGGCGATGCGCGTTGACGCCGACCAGCACCTGCTCACCGGAATCGATGCGCGCCTGCGTGCGCGCGGCCGCTTCCTCGATGCGCAGCTTCGGAATGCCCTTCTCGATCGCCGCCGCCATGCCGCCGAGGCTCTCCACCTCTTCGATATGGGCCAGCGCGCGCGCCGCCAGATCATGCGTCAGCCGCTCGACATAGGCCGAGCCGCCCCACGGGTCGATGATGCGCGTGGTGCCGGATTCCTTCTGCAGGATGAGCTGCGTGTTGCGGGCGATCCGCGCCGAATGGTCGGTCGGCAGCGCCATCGCCTCGTCGAAGGAATTGGTGTGCAGTGATTGCGTATGCCCCTGCGTCGCCGCCATCGCCTCGATCATGGTGCGGGTGATGTTGTTATAAGGGTCCTGCGCGGTCAGCGACCAGCCGGATGTCTGGCAGTGGGTGCGCAGCGACAGCGAGCGCTCGTCCTTCGGCGCAAAATTCTTCTTCATCAGGCTCGACCAGAGCAGGCGCGCGGCGCGCAGCTTGGCGACCTCCATGAAGAAGTTCATGCCGATCGCCCAGAAGAAGGAGAGGCGCGGCGCGAAGCGGTCGATGTCGAGGCCGGCGGCGACGCCGGCGCGCGCATATTCGATGCCGTCGGCAATGGTGTAGGCGAGCTCGAGATCGGCCGTCGCGCCGGCTTCCTGCATGTGGTAGCCGGAGATCGAGATCGAGTTGAACTTCGGCATATGCCGCGAGGTGTAGGCGAAGATGTCCGACACGATCCGCATCGAGGGCTTCGGCGGATAGATATAGGTATTGCGGACCATGAACTCTTTCAGAATGTCGTTCTGGATGGTTCCGGCGAGATCCTTTTGCGCGACGCCATGTTCCTCCGCCGCCACGATGTATAAAGCCATGATCGGCAGCACCGCGCCGTTCATCGTCATCGACACCGTCATCTCGTTGAGCGGAATGCCGTCGAAGAGCTGGCGCATGTCGAGGATGGAATCGATCGCCACGCCCGCCATGCCGACATCGCCGGCAACGCGCGGATGGTCGCTGTCATAGCCGCGATGGGTGGCGAGGTCGAAGGCGACGGAAAGCCCCTTCTGGCCGGCGGCGAGGTTGCGGCGGTAGAAGGCGTTGGATTCCTCGGCCGTCGAGAAGCCGGCGTATTGCCGGATCGTCCAGGGCTGCTGGACATACATGGTCGGGTAGGGGCCTCGCACGAAGGGCGGCAGGCCGGGATAGGTATCAAGGTTGGCGAGCCCCTTGAGGTCGCCTTGGCCGTAGAGGTGCTTTACGGCAATGCCTTCCGCCGTCATCCGCTGACCCTTGAGCTCGACCGGCGCGCGGCGCGGCGCCGACCAGCCGATCTGGCTGAAATCAGGGATCATGATCCGGCTCCGATCGACTGGTCGATGCGCACCGGAAACAGCGGCTCGCACACGGCTACGCCCTCCGTCAGCGCCGGCCGGCGTTCGGCCTTCAATGTCTCGACCGGGCGCTCACTGCCGACGCGGTAAAGCGTCGTGCCGACGATGGCGCGTTCACCCGCCCGATAGGCGGCATTGCGCTTCGCGGCGGCTGTCTGCACCCGGTTCTGGATATAGCCCTGCTGCAGGCTGTCGAGCATGCCGCCTTCGGCTTCTATGCGCTGGAATTCCTCCCAGGCCGCGGCACAGAGTTCGTTGGTCAGCGCCTCGACCGCGCCGGAGCCGCTGGCCGGATCGGCGACATGGTGCACATGGCTTTCATGCGTCATGATCAGCTGCGCGTTGCGGGCGACCCGACGCGCAAAACCGGTCGGCAATCCGTGCGCGATGGTGTGCGGCAGGATCGAGATCGAATCGGCGCCACCAGCGGCTGCGGCGAAGCCTGCGATCGCGGTGCGCAGAATGTTGGTCTCCGGGTCGGCAACCGCCATCATGCGATAGGAGGTCTCGGCGTGGACATTTGCCGTCGAGGCCGGGATCGAGCAGGCTTCCTGGATCCGCGCCCAGAGTTTGCGCAACGCCCGCACCTTGGCCATCGACAGAAACTGGTCCTGGTCGACGCTGAGCGCGAAGCCGATATGGGGCGCTGCATAGACCAGCGGCTGGCGCGCCTTCTCGAACATCCTGAGATAGGAGACGGCCGAGGCCATCATTGTGCCCAGCTCCTGCGCCTCCGTGGCGCCGGCATTGTGGAAGACGCGGCCGTCCGCCTCGAGCAGCACGCCCGGCACGCCCATCGAGAAGAAATGCGCCAGCGACTGCGGCATCGATTCCTGCAGCGCCTCGATCGACATGCGCAGCCGCCCGGTGCCGGCGAAGATCGCCGCCGGGTCGATGCCGAAGGAAAGGTTGAGCTTCGTTGGATCGGAGCGGCGCCGGCTGAGGAAGGCGAGCAGCCAGTCGGCCACGGCGCGGCTCCACGGATGCGCGTCGATGCGCACCTGCACGCGGTTGAGCGGCACGCCGTCGAGCACTGTTTCCAGCGCCTCGGCCGTTCTCGGCAGGCCGTAGCCGAAGGCGTTCGGCGCGCCCTCGAAGACCAGTGACAGGCCGGTGGCGCCCTGCGCAATGTCCTCCAGCGCCTGGGTGCTGGCCCGGGCTATGTCCGGATCGTCGATACGCTGGCTGACGATCCATGGCGCCTTCGGGTTGGTGCGCACCAGCGGCTCGGCCGTCGTGGAGCGTTCGCTGAGCGGCTCGATGCGAATGCCGTCATCGGTGTGCGAAACGAGTTTCTCCTCGAAGGAGCCGCCGGCAAGCGCTTTTTTCGCCAGCGCCAGCCAGCGCTTGGCGTCCGGGTTCGGAAGGTCGACATCCCTGGTCAAGGCGCCGGCGCCCATCGCACTCCTCGTCTCTTGCCGCATCGGCCGCCAGTCTAAGGTCCTCGGACGGATATCACAATGCGACATCCGCCGCTGTCGCCCCGGCGGCCGCTAACCGATTGCCAAACATGCTCAAAATCCGCAAGCTTCGTAAGGTCGATTTCGACCGCGAACCTCATTTCGATGATGGCCATTGTCGCTCGGCGGCAGCGTTACTATACCTCGCACGAGGCTCGGGCGTTTTTGACAATGCAGTTTTGCGGAGACCGCACATATGGCTGACGACACCAGCATCTTCATCGGCGCCAGCCGCAAGCCGGACAATTCCTATCAGCGCGCCGAGGAGCTTCTGCTGCGCTACGGCAACCGCCACGGTCTGATCACCGGCGCCACGGGCACCGGCAAGACAGTCAGCCTGCAGGTCCTGGCCGAAGGTTTTTCCAACGCCGGCGTGCCGGTCTTCTGCGCCGACATCAAGGGCGATCTCTCCGGCATTGCCATGATGGGCGAGGCCAAGGATTTCCTGGTGAAACGCGCCGGAGAGGTGAAGCTCGACCCTTACCAATTCCAAGAATTCCCGGTCATCTTCTGGGACCTGTTCGGCGAGCAGGGTCATCCGATTCGCGCCACCATCTCCGAGATGGGGCCGCTGCTCATGTCGCGGCTGATGAACCTGACGGAAGCGCAGGAAGGCGTCATGAACATCGCTTTCCGCATCGCCGACGAAGAAGGCCTGCTGCTGCTCGACCTCAAGGACCTGCAGGCGCTGCTTGCCAACATCGCCGAGCGCGCCGACGAGCTCAGCGCCCGCTACGGCAACGTCACCAAGCCTTCCGTCGGCGCCATCCAGCGTACGCTCTTAGTACTGGAGCAGCAGGGCGCTGCGAACTTCTTCGGCGAGCCGGCGCTGCGCATTGCCGATCTCATGCGCACGACCCGCGACGGCCGCGGCGCGGTCAGCGTTTTAGCCGCCGACAAGCTGATGATGAATCCCAGGCTCTACGCCACTTTCCTGCTCTGGCTGATGTCGGAGCTGTTCGAGGAATTGCCTGAGGTCGGCGACCTCGAGCGGCCGAAGCTGGTCTTCTTCTTCGACGAGGCCCATCTCCTGTTCGAGGACGCGCCGAAGGTGCTGATCGACCGGGTCGAGCAAGTGGTGCGGCTCATCCGCTCCAAGGGCGTCGGCGTCTATTTCGTCACCCAGAACCCGCTCGACATTCCGGAGAAGGTGCTGGCCCAGCTCGGCAATCGCGTCCAGCATGCGCTGCGCGCCTATACGCCGCGCGAGCAGCAGGCGGTGCGGACGGCGGCTGAGACCTTCCGGCCCAACCCCGATTTCGATTGCGCCACCGCCATCACCCAGCTCGCCACCGGCGAGGCGCTGGTCTCGATGCTGGAGGACAAGGGCGTTCCTGCCATGGTCCAGCGCACGTTGATCCGGCCGCCGTCGTCGCGGCTCGGGCCGATCACGCCGGACGAGCGCCGCAAGATCATCGCCGAGAGCCCGGTCGCCGGCCAGTATGACCAGCTGGTCGATCGCGAATCAGCCTTCGAGATGCTGCAGAAGAAGACCAAGGAGGCGCTCGACGCCGAGGCGCAGGCGCAGCAGCAGAACAGCGGCGGTTCGCGCTGGGGCATTCCGGGCCTCGACGACGTCTTGGGCACATCAGGCCGGCGGTCTTCCAACCGCCAGACGGTGGCCGAGGCCGCGATCAAGTCGGTGGTGCGCTCGGTCGGATCGTCGGTCGGCCGCGCCATCGTTCGCGGTATCCTGGGCAGCCTGGCAAGGGGGCGTTAGGTCGCGTGTCCCGGCAAGCAATTGCCTTGGGGAAGCGCCGTTCCTTTTTTAAGGACGGCACGGATCATGCCGGCCAATCTCACTGTCCGATCTCGGCGGGAGAGCGGGCCGGCGATTGTGTCAGAGGCTGAACCGCTCCAAGTCCGTCGGATTGAAGGGGGTGTTCGAGCAGCCGCTCTCGCGCATGTGCCTGGGACTGCCGCGCGTGATCCGCGCTCCAGGCGCTGATCGCCTGGGCGGCGCCCAGCCACAGCAAAGGCACGATTTCGATGACCACCCGATGCTCCACCAGACGTCCGAAAAGCAGGGTGGACACGAGAAACGGTATGCCGAACCACAGCAGTGTCTGTTTCAGCACAGGGTCAAGATACCGGTGCAGGAGCAGAACGGGCAGGTAAAGACCGGCGCCGAAGCGGGCGAGATAGGTCAACAGATAGAGGGGGTTGGTGAACAGCCAGAGATTGTCCGTCAGATGGATCTCGTAGTTGGTTCCCGGGATGCTGGCATAAGGGTTGGGCAGCCCCGGAAACAACCATCTGATGGCAGCCTGGATCACGACGAAGATGATCACTTGCGCCGCCAGCGCCTTCGCCAGCGTGCGGCGGTCGAGCACACCCCAGGACACCGCGAGGAAGGCCGGCAGCATGAACATGGTGGTCTCGCGGTTCACTGTGGCGAGCGCGAACAGACCAAGATAAGCCATCAGCCAGCCGCTCCTCGGAGTCCGGACGAAGCGTGCAAGACAGAGCACGAGCGCCAGCGTGAAGACCGCAGCCGGCAGGTCGTATACGTAGCGGAAAAACGGCACCGTCTGCCATTTGCCCAGTTCAAGGACGCCGCCGTCGAGCCCCAATACCGAGTGGACTTCCAGGTCGGGTACGATCAGATGCATCGCAACCGGAACCGTGATCGTCAGCGCCAGGATTCCGCCGACAAGATCCGATGTCTCGATGCGATAGGCCCGAAGCGCTTTACGCGCCACGACGACCAGCAGCATCCAGGCTGCGACTTCGGCCGCGGCGAACAGGAGGTCCACATCGAACCAGGGCGCGACGCGCATGATCGCGTGGACGATCAGCGGCAGCAGCACCCGGCTCTGAAATGGCGCCGCCGCGATGAAGTCGGCCATTAGAGCCGGACTGGCGATCCACCAGACGGTCGTCGAGGCATAGTGGAACGTGGTGAGCAGGACAGCGTAGGACAGCAACGCCGCGAACCAGGCCAGCCGCATGACGCGGGTGCTGGTGCCGATCGACGCATTTGTTGAAACTGCCAGGACCACGGGCACCTCCGGGGTTTGTCGATACGTTTGGCCCGCCACAGAAATCAGCCCGATTTTCACCAACCCCTATCGGGAGGGAGGGTTCAATCACTCATCCGGACCAAGAGTTGCATTCTGTGAGGGAGAGGCGGCGCATGTCCGCCTGTGGAAAAAATATCGGAAGATAATCAATACGTTAATTGCCGGATCGCCGGAAATTCGGCTTCGCGGTGCTTTCGTGCGGCGCTGTCGCAATTCCGCCATCTGATCACAATACGTAACAGTCCGACTTGGGTTGTGACTAACAAAGGGGCGTTGCGTGGGGCGGGTTTTTTGGCTCGTTTTCTTGAATCTGTCGTGTCTGGGCATTTTATTAAATCTTCCTCCAACTGACCCGCGTGGCTCCACGCTAGCGGCGTCTGCCGCGCCGATTCAGCCGCCGGCTACGTCGCCGGAAGAGGCCTCGAAAGCTCCCGCTGCAGTCGGTTCGGCCAAAGAGGACGTCATGCCTTTGCGCGTGCTGGACACCGAGATGTTGAATCAGGTCACCGGCAAGAATTCCCGGAACGACACGGCTGCGCGCTGGGGCGTCTACGGGACCGACCTTGGTCACATGTTCTGGCACCGGGACCAGCTCTATATGGTCTTCGGCGATACTTTCGGACGAGGTGGCTTTGGCGGCAGCAATTGGCTCAGCAACGTCATGGCTAGGATTGCCGATCCGGATCCGCGCCACGGGTTTCCGTTCCAATCCATGATCACCGAGCCGGACGGCGCGGCGAAAGAGCTGATCCGCTCCCGCAAGATCGACGGCGACGAGAAAACCGTCATCCCGACCCAGGGCATCTCGCTTGGGGGGCGCATATATCTCCACTACATGTCGGTCAGGCATTGGGGCTTGACTGGCGGCAATTGGACGGTCGGCCATTCGGGCCTCGCCTATTCCGATGACGACGGACAGACATGGGCGGCGCCGGCAAGCGCGACATGGCGCGAGGCTTGCGGCTTCGAGCAAGTTGCCTTCGTCTTGGCGAAAGACGGCTTTCTCTACAGCTTCGGCATACCTGAAGGGCGCTTCGGCGGCGTGAGGCTGCGCCGGGTCGCGCGCGAGCATATCCTGACGCCAGATGCCTACGAATACTGGGACGGCACGAAGTGGGAGGCCGATCCGAAATCAGCGACTGTCGTCGTGCCCGCGCCGGCGGGTGAGCTCTCCGTGGCCTGGAGCGAACCCCACCACCGTTGGCTGATGATGTATCTCGATGAAAACCAGCGGGCCGTGGTGCTGCGCACCGCCCCCGAACTAACCGGCCCCTGGAGCGATGCCCAAGTGGTGGTGACCGCGGATCAATATCCGGGTCTCTATGCGCCCTACATCGTGCCGAGGACCGAGATCGATGGCGATCTTTACTACACGATGTCCCAATGGGGCCCCTATAACGTCTTCCTGATGCATACGAGGCTCGAGCCGGCCGCCCCCGCGGTCGTCTCCGCCGACGGTCCGGCCGTGCCGCTTGACGCGGTGACACCGGTCAGCTCGAAATGACCGGCTGGTTCTTCCCAGGGCGATCAGCCGACAGGTCCGCCTGGCCGCATGACCTTTCCTCGGCATAGTCGGGGGTAGGATCTGCCCGGTTCACGAATGCGTTAGGACCGGCCGCCTGCGCTGCGGAACCCGGTAACAGAGCGTATCAACTTATTAAAATCGATAACTTTTCCGGCCCGAGCCATGGCGAGCGCCCTGGCTTGGGTGGCCGGCTGATGGCCGGGCACTAGATGTAAGGCCGGAACCGGACCGTGGCGGGCGGCATTCACCATCGTCCCTTGGCGTCCACATCGGATTGTCAAGGTCTTGGGATCGGGGGGCAGCGGGAATGGCTGTGAACGATCCAGGAGACATCTGCGCATACGGACGAACCGTCGCTGCGCGCTCCCTGCTCGAAGCCATCCTCAGACAAGGAGGCCAGGATATGAGGAGGTACATCGCCTCGATCTGCTTCGTGATGGCGCTGACCGTTCCGACAGCCGCTTTCGCCTATGTCGGACCAGGAGCAGGTCTGGGTTTGCTAGGCGCCCTTTGGGCGCTCGTTGCCGCACTGGCAACGGCTCTCTCGTTCATTATCGCCTGGCCGTTCCGCAAGGCGCTGAGGCGCCGGCGTGCGTCGCGCGGGATGGAGCCCACTGAAAAGCGTCCCGACCGTGCTGACCACGAGGGCTCGAGCGAAGAGCCCGGCGGTTGAGGCAATCCCATGGGTCTCCTGGATTTGCCTTCGCCGGTCCTCTCGGCGCTGGACAATTGGCTGACGCCATTCCTGCCGTCATCGGCCAAGCTCGTGCTATGGGCGGTGCTCGGCGCGTTTCTTTGCATGGAGCTCTACAGGGTCCTTTCGCCGCAAAAGCGCATTGCGGAAATCAAGCTGGCATATGCGCGGGCACGGCAGCTCGTCGCCGACTTCGACGGCGAGTTCGAGGAAGCCTGGCCCCTTCTTCGCCGCATGCTGACACTGGCGCTGCGGCGCGTGGCGCTGGTCTTTCCGGCAACCATCGCCGCTTCGCTGCCTTTGCTTCTGGTCGTTGTTTGGCTCGACGGCCGCTACGGCGACATCTACCCGCCGCCGGACGCACCGGTTGGCATCACAGTATCCAACGACTTCATGGGACGCTGGGTGGGCAGCAGTGATGGCGTCCCGCATGCGCAGATATTGGACCGGACTGGAGCGGCAATCGCCGACGTGCCGGTGACAAGAGCGGTTTCCGTCATCCGGAAATGGCGTTGGTGGAACGTGCTGATCGGCAATCCCGCCGGCTATCTGTCGGACGACTTGCCGTTCGACAGGATCGACCTGGGGCTGCCCCGGCAGCAGGTTCTCGCGGTTGGACCTGCCTGGCTGCGCGGTTGGGAGGGCATCTTCTTCGCGGCAACGATCCTCGTTGCCCTGATGCTCAAGAGCGTGCGCGGCATCGCATGACAGGGATGAGGCGTCATAGCCGGACGGTGAGCATGGAGGTCGATGCCTGGACGGACGCGATCGGCCGGCTTCTGGAGCGCTTTCCGAATTTCTGGATCAAGGTGGGGAACTGGGAAACGCGATTGCTTGCCGAGAAGATCAACGACACCGGCGTCAACCAGCCAATCT
Source organism: Mesorhizobium album (assembly GCF_033977205.1). Classification (NCBI taxonomy): domain Bacteria; kingdom Pseudomonadati; phylum Pseudomonadota; class Alphaproteobacteria; order Hyphomicrobiales; family Phyllobacteriaceae; genus Mesorhizobium; species Mesorhizobium album. Next base: position 10,438 of record NZ_JAVIIW010000028.1, read on the forward strand.
ACATTGCCGGGCTGGCCCGCTCGGGCAGCACCATCCTGCTCGAACTGCTCGCGCGCCATCCCGACACGGCGAACCATCGCTATCGCGACTTTCCCTTGGTGCCCGCGCCCGTGGCCTGGAACTGGTTCGTCGACCGCGCTGGGCGCACGGGGCAGGTTGCGGCCGAGCGTGCGCATCGCGACCGTATCAAGGTGACGCCGGAGAGCCCCGAGGCCTTCGAGGAGATCGTTTGGATGGCATTCTTTCCGAACCTGCACGATCCGTCGACGCAAGCGATCCTGGATGAAGCCTTCCGCCATCCCGGCTTCGAAGCCTTCTATCGCGATCATATCCGCAAGCTGCTCCTGTTGCGGAACGCCAGCCGCTATCTTGCCAAGGGCAACTACAATGTCACGCGCCTGCGCTATCTGAGGAAACTGTTTCCCGATGCGCGCTTCATCGTGCCCATACGCGACCCGACCTGGCATGTCGCCTCGTTGATGAAGCAGCACAGGCTCTTTTCCAACGCGGAGCACAAGGACCGGCGGGTTCTGCGCCACATGCGCCGCAGTGGACATTACGAGTTCGGATTGAACCGCGTACCGATCAATGTCGATGGCAAGACGGCCGGCGAGATCGTCAGGCTCTGGAAGAGCGGCAAGGACGTTGCGGGATGGGCGGCCTATTGGGCCTCGATCTACGGGTATGTCGCGGCGTTGCTGGATGATCCGGCCATGGCCGCGAGCATGCTCGTCGTGCGCTACGAGGATCTTTGCAGCGATCCCGGCGAAGTGGTCTCGGCGATCCTCGACCACTGCGGGCTTCAAGACCGCGGGCTTACGCAGGCGGCAAATGCGACCATAAGCTTCCCTACCTATTACGAGCCATCGTTCACGCAGGTTGAGCGCAGCGAGATCCGCGACCGCACGGCGGCAGTGGCTGGCCGGTTCGGATATGGGTGAGCGCAGCTCCATGTTCAGGCCCCCTTCATCGCGTTTCATGGTTGCCCCTCGTGAGGGCACAGACGGCTCCTGCGCCGGGTTTCCCGTACCCGCCTTTCGCAACGGACAGAGGAATCGAACAGACCGGCAAGCCATGGCGGCGAGGGGGCCGGACGCGCGATGATCGAGAAAATCGGATCTGCGCTCTTCGTGTTGATGATCGCCTTCCTCGCTTTCGTCGCGGGCGCGATGGTGGTCTTCGGCCGGGTATTTCCGTCGGAATTTCTTCGCGACGCCTATCGGGCCGGAGAAGCCCTGATCCTGCAGCGGGAGATCATCGACAACCCGGTTCTTGCCAATCTCTATCAGCCGGCCCGCACCCCGGCCCGCGGGGTCACCATCTATGACCCGCGGCGCGCCGAGCCGGGATACACGCTCTACACGTCCGGAGACGATAATGTGGCGCGCCTTATCGCCATGGACGGGCGCGTGGTGCATGAGTGGCGCCGCCCGTTCAGCGATGTCGCGAAGAACGGCGCATTCAGCAGGAAGCCGCAGCCCGATTCGCTCGTCTACATGGACAGGGCGGTCGTCTTTCCCAACGGCGATCTTCTGGTCATCTACATTTCGTCCGCCGATACGCCATGGGGCTACGGCATGGTCAAGCTCGACAAGGATTCCAATATCATCTGGAGCTATCTTGCTCCCGCCCATCACGACCTCACGATCGCGTCCGACAATCGCATCTACACGCTGACCAACGAGTTCGACTTCAACCCGGTCGAAGCCGCACCGCAGCTCGACCGTCCCCACCTCAGGGATTTCGTGGTCGTTCTCTCGCCGGATGGAAAGGAAATCAGGAAAGTGTCGCTGACGGACGCCTTCCTGCGCTCGCCCTATTTCTCGCTTCTGGCGGTCTTGCCTTACTTCTCTCTTGCCGACCCGCTCCATCCCAACACGGTCGAATATATCGATGCCAACAAGGCGAAGAACTTTCCGTTCGCAGAGCAGGGCGACGTGCTGGTTTCCTTCCGCGATATGTCGCTCATCGCGGTCCTTTCCATGAAGACCGGCGAGATCAAGTGGGCAACGCGCGGCCCGTGGCTGGGACAGCACGACCCGAACATCTTGCCGAATGGCGACATCCTGCTTTTCGACAATCTCGGCGGCATCAGGCACGGCAACAATTCCAGGGTGATGGAGTACGACCCGCGAACCTCGAGCATAAGGTGGAGCTACGCCGGCAATGCCCAGCACCCGTTCTCCAGCGCGCTGCGCTCCGATGCCCAGCGTCTTGGCAATGGCAACACGCTGATCACCGAATCCGACGGTGGGCGCATTTTCGAAGTGACGCCTGCGGGAGACATCGTCTGGGAGTTCGTCAATCCGCTTCGTCGCGGCCTCCAGGACGAGCTTATTCCGATCGTCAACGGTGGCGAGCGGATCGATCCCGCGATGTTCGATCCCGCGTTTCGCAAAACGCTCGAAGGGGAACCGCGCCAGGCATCAAGATAAGGCGTGTTGGGATTCAGGTGATGCCGGCTTCACCTGAATCCCAGCGCGCCTTAAAGTCGTCACAGCTTCATCACCTTGAAGATGCGGCGAGGCATCAGGCGGATCGCCAGGATGATCCAGCGCCAGAATGACGGCACATAGACGACGTCCTTGCCCTTGAGGATGGCGTGATGGATGCGCCTGGCGACGGTTTCGGGCTGCGCCCAGAGCAGGCCCTTCTCGAACCCCGCCGTCATCGGGGTGTCGACAAAGCCGGGCCTGATCGTGGTCACGCCGACACCCACTTTGTAGAGCCGCTGCCGCAAGCCCTCGAGGAAAGTGTCGACCGCCGCTTTGGCCGCCCCGTAAACGTAATTGCTTTGCCGTCCGCGTTCGGCCGCGACCGAGGTGACGACCGCGATCTGGCCCTTTCCCTTGCGTTCCATCAGCTCCGACAGGCGGGTGAGCAATGCGACAGTGCTGACGGCGTTCGTCTGGATCTCCTCGACCGTCAGCTTGGCCGATGCCTGGCAAAGCTGCTGGTCGGGCAAGGTGCCGTGCGCCACCAGCGCCACGTCGATACCGCCGAGAGCCTGCTCCGCTCGCGTCAGCACCGCGCGATGCCGATCCAGCTCGTTCACGTCCAGGACTTCGCATCCCGCGATCTCGGCGCCGCGCACGGCAAGGTCGTCGGCCGCGGCCTCGAGCCTGGCCTTGCGCCTTGCGACGAGGAACAGCCTGTCGCCGTCTTCCGCGAAGAGACGGGCCGTTGCCTCGGCGATTGCCGAGGTCGCTCCGATGATCAGGACCTTATGCATTGGCTGCCCCTGTCATGTGTCGCCAGAAGTCATGCGCCGCCAGAAGTTGGACGCGAAAGCGGGATCGCGATAGCGCTCGAAGCGATGCAGCGCCGGATAGCCGCGCTCGAAGGTCTCTGCCTTCATGCGGGCATCCTTGGCCGGATAGACGGCGCCGCCTGCCTCAGCGGTGATCTCGTCCAGCGTGTCGAGCAGGGCAAGCGTGGACCGGCCGCGATCGGGAAAATCGAGGGCAAGCGTCGTTCCGGGTCTCGAGAAGGACAGCCAGCCTGGCGGCCTGCGGTTGCCGAAGACCTTCAGCACGGAGAGGAACGACCCTTCCCTGGCCCGCGCAACCTTGGCGATGATCTCGCCGATCGCGGCCTCCGCCTGATCCTGCGGGATGACGCATTGATACTGGTAGAAGCCCTTGCGGCCGAACAGCCGGTTCCAGTTCGGCACGGCGTCGAGCGGATAGAAGAACGGCTCGTAGTGGACGATCGCGCGCCGGCGGCGCGGCCACCGGTAGACGGCGGTGTTGAACAAGCCGACCGCGGCCCTCGGCAGCAGCGAGACCGGAGGCGTGAACGGCAATCCCGGCTTGCGGCGGGAAGGCGCGACTGCATGATGCCCGGCTGCGTGGTTGCCGCGGAAGAACAGCCCGCGGGCGCCGCCCGGTCCGGGCGTGAGGGAATCGATCCAGGCCACCGTATATTCATAGGCGTTGTGCGAGGCGCGGCTCAGCTCCAGGAACTCCTTAACGCCCGAGAAGCGCAGGCTCTCCACCTCGATCGCCGGCCCCTCTATCTTCTTCAGCGCAATCTCGGCCCAGAGAATGACGCCGGTGAGCCCGAGCCCGCCGATGGTCGCCGCGAACCAGTCGGCATTCTCGCGCGGCGAGCATAGGAGCCGGCTGCCGTCCGAGCGCAGGAGCTCGAAGCGCCGCACATGATGGCCGAAGCTTCCGGCCCGATGATGGTTCTTGCCGTGAACGTCGTTGGCGATCGCTCCGCCTACCGTCACCTGCTGGGTGCCCGGCGTCAACGGGGGAAACCAGCCTTTTGGAACGAAACGGCCAAGGATATCGGAGAGAAGAACGCCGGCTTCGCATCGCAGGACACCCGTGTCGGCGTCGAATGAAATGAACCGGTCGAGGCCGCGAAGATCCACGAGCGTGCCGCCGCTGTTCAGGCAGCTGTCGCCGTAGCTGCGCCCGTTGCCATAAGACAGGAAGGGACCGCGGCCTTCGGGGAGTTGTTCGTCGCGCCAGTGCAACCGGATGGCGCCTTGCATGTCCGGCGCCGGCGGTCGCCCCCACGATCGGTATCGGCCATCGCGTCCCATCACATCGCCAGCCAGATGACGGCGCCTCCCAGGATTGCGAAGGTCAGGCTGGCGCGGTCGCGCGCGGCGAAGACCAGCGGGTCGCTGCGCATTTCGCCGCGGCAGGTCTTGAGCCAGATCCGCGTCACCCAGAAAACGAGGATGGGCACGAAAACCCAAAGCAGGTCGGGACGCGTATAGGCAACCAGGACCTGCGGGGTGCTGAGATAGAGGGCAAGGACCAGAGCCGCGACATAGCCCGCGCCCACCCCCATGCTGTTGAGCATCTGCAGATCGGCAAGCAGATACCCCCGGCCCAAACTCGTCTGCTTGCCGTGCTCCTGCATCAGCAGCAGTTCCGCGCAGCGTTTGGCGAATGCGAGGCTCAGGAAGATGAAGATGGAGAAGGTGAGCAGCCATTGGGAAAGCGGGATGTTTGCCGCCGCGCCGCCGGCAAAAATTCGCGTCGTGTAGAGGAGCGCGAGCGTCACGACATCGACCGCCTCCAGGCGTTTCAGGAAAAACGTGTAGGCGAGCGTGACGGCATAATAGACCGCCAGGACGGCACCGAACTGCCAGGGCAGGAAGAAACTCAGCGCCGCGGATCCCGCCAGCAGTGCCGGAATAAGCATGAACCCTTGCGCGATCGGCAGGCGGCCGGAGGCAAACGGCCGGTGCCGCTTGTCCGGGTGACGGCGGTCGTCTTCAATATCGACGATATCGTTGAGCAAATAGACGCTCGAGGCGCAAAAGCTGAAAGCGAAAAAGCCGATCGCAAGCGCCGCCAGCGCCTCGGTATCGGTAAATTGAAGCGCGGCAATCAACGGCGTGAAGAGAAGCAGGTTCTTCAGCCATTGATGCAGCCGCAAGGCATGGACATAGACGGAAAGTGACGGCTTCCTGCGCGGAAACACCTCGTCCACATTCGCATGGGCAAACGCCCAGTTGAGCGTGCGCGGCGATGCATTGACCACCGTCGCAAATCGTGCGGCGCGCCAGATCGGAAAGTCCGCCGCCGCATTTCCGGCATAGTCGAATCCTTCGGCGCCGAAACGGTCGCGCAGGGCGGCGAGCTTGTCATGGCTCGTCAGGTTGCGCTTTCCGTCGCTGGCAAAGACCTCCTCGAACAGGCCGAGCTGATGAGCGATCTGATGGGCAAGGGATTCGTGCGCGCCGGTCGCCAGAACGAGCCTGCGGCCGCGGGCTTTCTCTTGTTTCAAGTGTTCGACCAGCGGCCGGTTGAAGGGCAGGGCGGAGAGGTCCAGCGCCACCCTTTTGGTGACTTGCGCCTTGAAGGCGGCCTTGCCGCGCATGAGCCACAGGGGCAAAAGCAGGATCGACAAGAAAGACCGCTTCACAAGCGCGATGACGGACTCCACCAAAAGGTTGCTGCGGATCAGCGTGCCGTCGAGGTCGACGACAAGGGGAACCGACGATTTCGTGGCGCGCGGTGCTTCATCGGCCTTCGGGATCGCTTGGAGATGCTGCATGAGGGCTCTTTCTCTCTGACGTGTGCCCCGAACCTGCCGCTATCGGCCCGGGAAGGGCTTCGATAGCTGACCAGGCGCCTAATCCGAGCGCCACCGCGAACCAGAGCGTGGCGAGCCGAACGACTGTGGTCGTTGCAACGGCCTCGGGCGCCGTTGCACCGGCGTAAGCAAGAAGGGAAATCATGACGATTTCGGTGCTGCCCAGTCCGCCGGGAAGAAAGGACAACGCGCCGGCAAGCATGGCGGTTGCGTAGATTCCGATTGCGAGCGCAGGCCCGATGTGGAGGCCGAGTTCCCTGGCCACGACGTATGTGCCGATGCCTTCCGCGCCCCAGGCAAGGAGGCCCAGAAACGTTCCGATGGCGGCAAACCGGACGGTCATCATGGAGCGGACGTCACGAAGGAATGTCGTCGCGGCATTGGTCAGTGACGGAACGAGCCGCCCGGGCAAAAACCGGGAAAGCCGTTCGAGACGCGCAATCGTGGCCGGATGCTGGGCAACGATCAGCACTGCCACCAGCCCCGCGCCGAGAAGGCCGAACGTGCGGGTGACGGCGCCGGAAGAAACAACGGCGAACATCGAGAGGATCCCAATCGCGACCAGGTCGAACAGGCGCTCGTTGTAAAGGGCGGCCAGACAACGTCCGGGGCTGATGCTGAACGGCCTGAGATAGAAGGTCCGCAGCGCTTCGCCGACCTTCCCCGGCGTTGTCGTCAACGCAAATCCCGAAAGATAAATCATGAAATGCCGTGACGGGGGCAGAGCGGTCGAAGACGGCGAAAGCATCAGCGACCAGCGCCAGAACCTGAGCGCGTAGTTCGCCAGAGACAGCAGCAGAACGAGGGCCAGGACGCGCAGGTCGATTGCTGCGATGGCGGCCATGACGTTGCCGAAGCCGACGCTCGAGGAAAGCATCAGATACGCAACCAGAAAAACGATGATCGTTGGGACAAGAAAACTTCTCGCGCGGAGTATGTTCCTGCCTTGGTCACTACTCAGCATATGCACGCGCGCTCCGGAAACTCGCGGTTTGGTCTGCGGATCTTTGTGGCTGGGCCGTGAAGCGAACTTCCGGAATCCCGCCGAACCCTCTACCCGGCGTCTGGGCTCGTCTCCCGGCCAGGGGCGATGACCGTCTTTTCTGGTCTTTGCGGTCTTCTATGGCCTGTGCCTCGGCCCAGGCCTCGGTGATGAACGCCGCAGATTCTGCAAAGTTCCAGACACCGCTCGCCGTCGCTATATATCAGTAAATACTAAAGTTTTCGCGACGGAACTTTCCCGTTCTGAGCCGCAATTTCATGAAATACTGGACACAACACGACGATGAAGAAATATCGCAACGTCACGCCCGACCACATCTGGTCGCAATCAAAGGGCAGGGCGCTTGGCTATGGCAAGCCCGATGCCGAGCGCGATCATCGCGCCGCCCGACGCTTCCCGCAGGCGGCGGATCACACCGGTGCGTCCCGCTGCGCCTTCCCTGATGCGGCTCGCCGCGAAGGCGACCACGACGTCGGCAAGGGTGTTGAGCGTCACCGACACGAAGCCGAGAGCCATGAACTGCAGGGCGACGTGGCCGGCGCCGAGGTTCACGAACTGCGGAATGAAGGCCAGGAAGAACGCGGCCGTCTTCGGGTTCAGCGCCTCGACCAGAACCCCTTCGCGAAACGCCCGGCGGGCGCCGACCGCAGGCGCCGGCGCGCCACCGTCCAGGATGGTCTTTGCCTCGCGACGGGCGGACTGGAAGGTGCGGAAGCCGAGCCAGACGAGATAGACGGCGCCGATCAGTTTCAGCGCCGTGAACAATTCCGCGCTTGCGAGCACGATTGCCGAGACACCCAGGCTGCCGGCAAGCACGTGGACCATGCCGCCCAGGCCCGTCCCGAAACTGGAAGCGATGCCTTCGGCGCGCCCACCGGCCAGCGTGCGGGCGGCGACGTAGAAGATGCCCGGGCCAGGCGTGATGGCGAGCAGGAACGCCGCGGCGAAATACAAGGCGAACTGGGTCAGATCGGGCATGATGGACTCGCTTGAAAGCGGATAGAGCTGGACTTCACGACGGGATGAGCGCGGCGACCTCACGGTCCGAAGGCCGATCGCTCGCTAAGAGGCCGGACACGACACCGGCGCGATCGGCTGCGTTGCGATTCTGGCTCATCTTGCGCTTGCCTTCCAGCCGCGCGATCGGCATGCGCAACCCGACAATCCCGCGCAGCTGCGCCTGGATAAAATCCGCCGGCGCATCCGATACGGCCCATGGCGAGGCGCGCCCGCCCTCGTGGAGATTGGTGAGGCGCGTCACGATTTCGAGCAGCCTGTCGGCATCCTCGAAGAATTCGACCGGCCCATAGGCGTGGATGACGACATAGTTCCAGGTCGGCACCACCTTTCCGGTTTCCTGCTTGGTCTGATACCAGGCCGGCGTCACATAGGCGTCCGGCCCCATGAAGATCGCCAGGCCATCGCCTAATGGCGGAGCGCGCCAATGCGGATTTGCCTTCGCGACATGGCCATAGAGCGTGCCATGCTCGCCCTCGTTCTCGTCGAGAAGAAGCGGCAATGGCGTCGCCAGCAGCCCTTCCGCCGTGGCGGTTACCAGCGTTGCCAGACGCGCGTCGCGGATGGTTGCCCTGAGGCTCTCCTTGTCGTCATCGCGGAAGGCGGGCGGGATATACATGGGGGAAACTCCTTGCGTTGCATGGAAAGATGCCGGAAAGCTGGCCTGCCTGGAACATCCAGTTTCGAAGGTTTTCAGTGGTCCAGTTGCAGCAGGATGGTGTCGCGCGCCGCATCATCGCGGCAATCAAGGCGCAGATACACAGCGGTGCCTATCGGCCCGGCGACCGCCTGCCGTCGACGCGAGCCTTTGCCGCCGAATGGGGCGCGTCCCGAACCACGGTGACGGCGGCCTACAACCAGCTTAACGCCGAGGGCTACCTGGTCATCCGGCATGGGGCACGCGCAATCGTGGCCCCGGGGCTGGAGACGGCGTCAGGGGAGGCGCCCATCACGACGGCGACGCCTCGGAACCTCTCGGCGTTCGCCAATCGACTGCTCGCTCTGCCTCCGCGGGCGGAACAGCAGCCGGCGAGGGTTGCGGATTTTCGCTACGGCGACCTGTCAGGGGCGGACTTCCCGGTGCTGGCCTGGCGGCGGGCGTCGAACAAGGCCATTCTTCAGCGCGCTGCCCGGCTGCGCTATGGCGACCCGCAGGGGTCTTTCGCGCTCCGCAGCGCCCTTCAGGGCTATCTCTGGCGCTCACGCGGCATCAGTTGCACGCCGGATCAGATCGTCATCGTCAACGGCTCGCAGCAGGGCCTCGACCTCTGCGCGCGGCTGCTGCTCGACCCCGGCGACCCGTTCGTGATCGAGAACCCGGGCTATCTGCTCGCCCGCCATGTTTTCGCGGCGGCAGGCGGTATCGCCGTGCCGGTTCCGGTCGACGCGGACGGGCTAAGGACGGATGCGCTGCCGCCGGCCCGTTTGGCTTACGTGACGCCGTCACACCAGTTTCCGCTCGGCGGCGTGCTTTCGGCGACGCGGCGGCGCGCCCTCCTGGCCTGGGCCGCGGCTGCAGGCGCCTACATCGTCGAAGACGATTATGACGGCGAATACCGTCACGACATCGCCCCCATCCCGCCGCTGCAGGCGCTCGACGCGGACACCGTCATCTATGTCGGCACGCTGTCCAAGACGCTCTCGCCCACCTTGAGGCTCGGCTATCTCGTCGTCCCCGCCGGCCTGCGCATGGCGTTCAGCGAGGCGAAGCGCCTGACCGACCGGCATGCGCCGATGCTGGAACAGGATGTGTTGACCGACCTGCTCGTGAGTGGCGCCTACGAGCGTCACGTCCGCAGCATCCGCAGAAAGAACGCCGAGCGCAGGGAAGTCCTGCTGCGGGCGTTGACCGATCATCTGGGGCAGAGCGTGGCTGTCGCGGGCGCCGACACAGGCCTGCATGTTGTTGCCTGGATGAATGGCATCGCCGTCGAAAAGGAGCCGGCGATCGTCGCGGCGGCACGGGCTGCCGGGGTCGGCCTCTATCCCGTGTCGCCGCTCTACGACCCGAGCGAGCCTCGGCCTGGAACGGCGGGCTTCATCATGGGTTACGCCGGGCTCGATGCGGAGGCGCTGCGGCGGGGCGTTGCGGTGCTGGCGACTGTGCTGGCCGAGAACCGCTGATGAGCATGTCGCCAGAAAGTGCGCAGCGGTTTTGGGAAACGACATGCACAAGAGCAGAGGCTCGAAGCGCGTCGCCTGAGCGCGGCGCGCTTTGAGCAGCTCAGAAGATCTCGTTGGTCATCTCTCTGATCGGACCGAGCAGGATCGAGCCGGTCGGCACGCCGTTGTCGATCGGGATGGCCTTGCGCTCGGGCATGTCGGACACCGGCTCGCCGATATCGGCCGTCACGACAACCGGGGTCTTGTTGGGAACACGGTCGTAAAGGTCGATGATATCCTGGTTGATCAAGCGCACGCAGCCCGAAGAGACCGACTTGCCGATCGACCACCATTCAGGCGAGCCGTGCAGGCGGTAGAGCGTGTCTTGACTGCCCTGGAAGAGATAGAGCGCGCGGGCGCCAAGCGGGTTCTTCAGGCCGCCGGGCATGCCGCCATTCTTGGCGCTGAATTGCGCCAGTTCCGGCTGGCGGCCGATCATGTCGTCCGGCGGCGTCCATTTCGGCCACTTCTGCTTCCATTGCACCACGGCGTCGCCCGACCACTCGAACCCGGCGCGGCCAAGGCCGACGCCGTAGCGGATCGCCTGGCCGCCCTCGCGCACCAGATAGAGGAAGTGGTTGGTGGTATCGACGACGATGGTGCCGGGCCGCTGCCCGGTCGGATCGGGAACGATCTGGCGCAAAAATCTGTGATCGATCTTGTTCACCGGGATGGCCGGCAGGTCGAAGCCGTTGTCCGACATCGGCCCGTACATCGTCTCGTAGTCGCCGAGCGGCGGCTCCACATAGGCCGGCGGTGGCGGCTGGACAGGTTCGGGACCAGGACCGGTGGTGGTGCAGGCGGAAACCGCAACGGAGGCAGCGCCGAGGGCAGTGAAATTGAGGAAGCCACGGCGGCTGATGCGGAAGGAATCGTCTGACATGGTTGCCTTTTCTCGGGTCTTAATTCGCAAGAAAGCATGAATCTACAGGCAAGTAGGCCGCCGGCAGCTCCAATAACAGTCGGCAGTGATAGGCCGTTCCAATTCTGGCCTGAGGGTGGACAAACAAAGGCGAAGCTGTGACCGCAACCCTCTGTTGCGCTGCAGCAACAGCTCCCTCAAACGTCCGTCAGAAGACCTTCGAGCGAGGGCAGGATCAGTCCAGGCGGAAAGTCCCGGTATTCGTCCGGCTGGTTGGTGCGATTGATCCAGACGGTGCGGAAGCCGAACTTGGTGGCGCCCGCGACATCCCAACGGTTGGAGGACTGGAACGACACCGCTCCCGGGTAAAGCCGCCAGCCGGTGACCACCATGTCGTAGACCGCAGGGTCGGTCTTGAAGCGCCTGATCTCGTCGACCGAGAAGATGTCGTCGAGGATCTGGTCGAGCGCCGCGGACTTCGCCGCCGCCTGCAGCATTTCCGGCGAGCCGTTGGACAGTATCGCGAGCTTGGCACCCGATGCCTTGAGCGCCTTCAGCACCGCCGGCACTTCCGGATAGCAGTCGAGCTGCCAATAGGCTTCGAGCAGCCTGGCCCTCAGCGCCAGATCGACCGAAGGCACCTTGCGCAGCGCGAAATCGAGCGCCTGCTCTGTAAGCTGCCAGAAATCGGCATAGGCGCCCATCAGCGTCCTGACCCAGGAATATTCGAGCTGCTTGGCGCGCCAGATTTCGGAGAGAAGCTGGCCGTCCGGCCCGATCTCGCCGGCATGGCGGCGCACGGCCGCGTGCACGTCGAACAACGTGCCATAGGCGTCGAAGACATAGGCCGCATGGTGCATGGCTTAAGTTTTGCGGCGTGCCGCGGCGCCATGCAAGCGCTGATTGCGCGCAAGTGCCTCTGGCCTCAACGATTTTGGCGGATGTCGGTTGACGCGGGCCGCCAAAGCATCGTCCTATGGCCGCCTGAAATCATCCGTACGGACGGCAAACGATGACACTGGCGGCGGCGGCGCAGTCCGCGACATGGACCTATGTGGACGGCGACTGGTACGAAGGCAATGTCGCCATTCTCGGACCGCGCAGCCACGCCATGTGGCTGGGCACCAGCGTCTTCGACGGCGCCCGCTGGTTCGAAGGCGTGGCGCCCGACCTCGATCGTCATGCCGCGCGCGTCAACGCCTCGGCGATCGCGCTTGGCCTGAAGCCTTCCATGAGCTCCGAGGAGATCGTCGGGCTGACCTGGGACGGTCTGAAGAAGTTCGACGGCAAGAGCGCCGTCTACATCAGGCCGATGTACTGGGCCGAGCATGGCGGCTACATGGGCGTGCCGGCCGACCCGTCCTCGACCCGCTTCTGCCTCTGCCTTTATGAATCGCCGATGATCCCGCCTTCCGGCTTCTCGATCGGCGTCTCGCCGTTCCGGCGGCCGACCATCGAGACCATGCCGACCAACGCCAAGGCCGGTTGCCTCTATCCCAACAACGGCCGCGCCATCCTCGAGGCCAAGATGCGCGGCTTCGACAATGCGCTGGTGCTGGATATGCTCGGCAATGTAGCGGAGACCGGCACGTCCAACATCTTCCTGGTCAAGGACGGCCATGTGATGACGCCGGCGGCGAACGGCACGTTCCTTTCCGGCATCACCCGCTCGCGCACGATCGACCTGCTGGGTGATTACGGCTTCAGGACCACCGAAAAGGCGCTTACAATCCGCGATTTCCTCGAAGCGGACGAGATCTTCTCGACCGGCAACCATTCGAAAGTGGTGCCGATCACCCGCATCGAGGACCGCAATCTCCAGCCCGGGCCGGTGGCCAAGAAGGCGCGCGAGCTCTACTGGGATTGGGCGCATTCGACTTCCGCCGCCTGAGCGGATAAAAAGGCGATCGGCGCTTCATTCCGGAGTTGTCCCAACCCATTCCAGACCTATCTTAGTCCGGGAGTTTCACCGGACTTTTTCCACGAGGGAGTACTATCCATGGCTTTTGAGTTGCCCGCTTTGCCTTACGACTATGAGGCCCTGCAGCCTTACATGTCGAAGGAGACGCTGGAGTATCACCACGACAAGCACCACAAAGCCTATGTCGACAACGGCAACAAGCTGGCCGCCGAGGCTGGAATGGGCGACCTGTCGGTCGAAGAGGTCGTGAAGCAGTCCTTCAGCAAGAATGCCGGACTCTTCAACAACGCCGCCCAGCACTACAACCACATTCATTTCTGGAAGTGGATGAAGAAGGGCGGCGGCGGCAACAAGCTGCCGGGCGCGCTGCAGAAGGCCGTCGATGCCGATCTCGGCGGCTACGACAAGTTCAAGGCGGACTTCATCGCCGCCGGCACCACCCAGTTCGGCTCCGGCTGGGCCTGGCTCTCGGTCAAGGACGGCAAGCTCGCGATCTCGAAGACCCCCAACGGCGAGAACCCGCTGGTCCATGGCGCTTCGCCGATCCTCGGCGTCGACGTCTGGGAGCACTCCTATTACATCGACTACCGCAACGCGCGGCCGAAATATCTCGAAGCCTTCGTCGACAGTCTCATCAACTGGGACTACGTCCTGGAACTCTACGAAAAGGCGAAAAGCTGATCAGTTCGACGAAAAGCCCCGGCATGCCGGGGCTTTTCTTTTGTGCCAGGCGACAGGTTCATCCCGACAAGGGAAAATCACTACGGCGTCGAAGGGAATATTTCCGCCGCGACGCCCGTTAACGTCCAGTCGCTTACACTCTTCACCCCGGAGCCAATTGAATGAGAAAGCTTGTCCTTGCCATCTCGATGCTCGCTCTCGCCGGTTCGGCCGCCTTTGCCGATCCGGTCCAGGATCGCCAGGCCTTGATGAAGGAGCGCGGCAAGCTCGCCGGTCAGTTAGTCAAGGTCGTCAAGGGCGAGGAAGACTTCGACGCCTCCGCCGTGCTGACGACGCTGAAGGCGCTGCAGGCCAATGCCGAGAGGTTCGACGCCGAGAAGCTGTTCCCGGCCGGCAGCGACAAGGGCGACACCACGGCTGCGCCGAAAATCTGGGAAGACAAGGCCGGCTTCAATGCGGCCGAGGACAAGTTGCTGACCAACGTCAAGGCCGCGGTCGCGTCGCCGCCGGCCGACGTCGATGCCTTGAAGACGCAGCTCAACACGATCGGCGGCGACTGCGGCACCTGCCATCAGACCTACAGGATCAAGAAGGGCTGATCGCCTGATATGGCCTGGCTGAAGAAGCTTGTCGGCGCCGTCATCGTGCTGGGCGGCGCCGGCGCGGTCGCCGGCTGGGTCCTGGCTGCGCCGGTCCGGCTTGACGCTGCGACCGTTGGGCAACTCCGTCCTGGCGACGCCGCCAGGGGCAAGCGCATTTTCTATGCCGGCGGCTGCACCTCCTGCCACGCCCGGCCCGGTGCCAAGGGCGATGCTCAACTCGAGCTCGCCGGTGGGCTGGAATTGAAGACGCCGTTCGGCACCTTCGTGCCACCCAACATCTCGCAGGATCCAAAGGACGGTATCGGCGCCTGGAGCGAGGAAGACCTCGCCAACGCCATGCTGAACGGCATCTCGCCCTCCGGCGAGCACCTCTATCCGGCCTTTCCCTATGCCTCCTATGTGCGCATGAAGCCGGCCGACATCGCCGACCTCTACGCCTTCATGAAGACGCTGCCGGCAGTGGCCGGCAAGGCGCCGGGCCACAAGCTCTCCTTCCCCTTCAACATCCGTCGCGGCATTGGTCTCTGGAAGCGGCTCTATCTCAGTCCCGAGCCGGTGATCGCCTTGCCGGACGGCGCGCCGGACAAGGTGCTGGCCGGCCGTTATCTGGTCGAAGGGCTCGGCCATTGCGGCGAATGCCATACGCCGCGCGACTTCGCCGGCGGCGTGAAGAAAGCCGAATGGCTGGCGGGCGCCGTGGCCGCCGAAGGCTCGGGCATCGTGCCGAACATCACACCCGAAGGGCGCGGCATCAAGGACTGGTCTGAGGCCGACATCGCCAACTATCTCGAAACCGGCTTCACGCCCGATTTCGATTCCGTCGGCGGCGCCATGGTCGAGGTTCAGCGGAACATGGCCCAGCTGACGGCCGACGATCGCGCCGCCATCGCCGCCTATCTCAAGGCCATCCCGCCGCATCAGAACGGCTATCCGGCGCGCAAGCCGGCGAGCTGATGACAAGCAATTCCAGGAAAAGCGCGCAGCGGTTTTCCGTCCGGAATTGCGTCAAATAGTTACGGGTGGCGGTCGCCGAGGAAGTCGAAGCCGTTCTCGAAAAAGTGGTTGTAGTCGCAGGTCAGTTCCTCGCCGGGGGCGATGTCGCGCAGCGCGTAGGTCTCCTCGGGGGAGGAGACGTCGCAATTCGGCTCGTCCGCGTGGTTCATGTAGCGCGCGTCATCCGCCTCGAAGACGATGTAGTTGGGGTCGCGCCGGTCGGGATAGGAATAGCGGTCGAGATAGGACTTCACCGGGCCGCTTTCGCCCTGATAGGTCTCCACGGGAATGCATCGGTCGAACCTTGGATCGAGCTTCCAGATCAGCGTGCCGCGCGGGATGTAGTGCTTAGCGAAGACACCGATGCCCTGGATGGGCGATTTGTCGAGATAGACGTCGACGAGCAGCATGGCGGACCCTGGCGAATAGACAACCCCCGCGACCTGCAAGGCCGCGCCTGAAGAACGGCGAATTGCGTAGCGCGTGGCCGTCGCAATTGCGAGTAAAAATCAGACCTTGCCGGTCACTTTCAAGGCATAGGCGTAGATATACGCGATCTCCTCCAGCCGCGAGAACCGGCCGGAGGCGCCGGCGTGGCCGGACTCCATGTTGATCTTGAACAGCACCGGGTTGTCGCCTGCCTTGCGCTCGCGCAGCCGCGCCACCCATTTCGCCGGCTCCCAGTAGGTGACGCGCGGGTCGGTGAGGCCAGCCAGCGCCAGGATCGGCGGATAGTCGAGCGCCGCGACATTGTCGTAGGGCGAGTAGGCCGCGATCGTGTTGTAGTCGTCGGCGGACGCAATCGGGTTGCCCCATTCCGGCCATTCCGGCGGGGTCAGCGGCAGGCCGTCATCGAGCATGGTGGTGAGCACGTCGACGAACGGCACCTCGGCGACGATGCCGCCGAAACTCTCGGGCGCCATGTTGGCGATCGCCCCCATCAGCATGCCGCCGGCCGAGCCGCCCTGGGCGACGATGCGGTCGTGCCTTGTGTAACGTTCGGCCACCAGATGGCGGGCGCAGGCGATGAAATCGGTGAAGGTGTTCATCTTCTTCGCCCGTTTGCCGTCCTCGTACCAGCCATAGCCCTTGTCCTTGCCGCCGCGCACATGCGCGATGGCGTAGACGAAGCCGCGATCGATAAGCGACAGGCAGTTGGTGTTGAAGGCGGCCGGAACCGTGATGCCATAGGAGCCGTAACCGTAGAGCAGGCATGGAGCCGAGCCGTCGAGGGGCGTGTCGCGATGATGGATGAGCGAGATCGGCACCAATTCGCCGTCGTGAGCCGGCGCCATCAGCCGGCGCGTGACATAGTGCTCAGGATCGTGGCCTGAAGGTACCTCCTGCGTCTTCAATAGAACACGCTCGCGGGTGCGCATGTTGTAGTCGAACACCTGCGCCGGCGTCGTCATCGACGAATAGGTGAAGCGCATCACCTCGGTGTCGTATTCGTAGGAGCCGGATAGCCCGAGCGAGAAGGCCTCCTCGTCGAAGGAAATGAAATGCTCCTCGCCGCTTGAGCGGTTGCGCACGACGATGCGCGGCAGGCCGTCCTTGCGCTCCAGCCTGACCATATGCTGCTTGAAGCCCAATACCGACAGGATCAGTCGGCCGGGCTCGTGCGGCACCAGCTCCTTCCAGTTGGCACGTACCGGGTTTTCGACCGGCGCGGTCATGATCTTGAAGTCCTTGGCGCCGTCGGCATTGGTGAGGATGAAGAAGACATCGCCGCCTTCTTCCAGGTCATATTGCAGCCCGGTTTCGCGCGCCGACACCAGCTTCGGTTCGGCGAACGGCTCGTCGGCGCGCAGCAGCCGGTACTCGGAGGTTTCATGGTCGTTGATGCCGATCATGATCCACTCGTTGGAGCGCGTGCCGCCGACATCCATGAAGAAGCCCGGATCGGTCTCCTCATAGATCAGCCGGTCGTTGTCGGGACTGTCGCCAAGCGCGTGGAACAACACCTTGGACGGGCGGTGGCTGTCGTCGAGGCGGGTATAGAAGAAGCCGTCGTCGCCGGCGTCCCACACGCCGCCGCCACCGGTATCCGGGATCTGGTCGGAGAGTTCCTTGCCGCTGGCGATGTCGCGCACGCGCAGCGAGAAGAATTCCGAGCCCTTGTCGTCGAAGGCCCAGAGCAGCTTCCTATGGTCGGCGGAATGGTCGACGCCGCCGAGGCGGAAATAGGGCTTGCCTTCCGCTTCCTTATCGCCGTCAAGCAGGATCTCGTCCACGCCGCCGTCGCGCGGCGTGCGGAAGTAGCGCGGATGCTCGCCTCCCTGCCGGAAGGACGAGCCATAGGCATAGGGGCCGTCCTTCATCGGGACCGTCGAATCGTCTTCCTTGATGCGCCCCTTCATCTCGGCGAAAAGCTTGGCCCGCAGTTCTGCCGTGTCGGCCATCAGCGTCGCCTGGTAGACATTCTCGGCCTCGAGATGGGTGCGGATCGCACCGTCGAGGAGCGATGGGTCCCTGAACATCGCCTGCCAGTTCTCGGCCCGCATCCAGGCATAATCGTCCGCGCGGGTGATGCCATGATGCGTGTCGAAGACGGGCCATTTCTTGGGCTGCGGCGGGTTGGCGGTCGGGAAGGCGGCCCGGAAGGCGGAAGGTCTGGTCATTGCGTCTCGCTGCGGAATAGCCTGAAATTTGCTTGAGGGGCGAATGAACACGCTGCTCGGCAGCGGTTCAAGGGGCAGGGTTCAAGGTGGTCTACAGAAGGTAGGTCGAAGGGAAAAGATGAAATCCTATGTTCGCGCCGCCATGGCTTTCGCAGTCGCTTCGGCAGTACTGGCCGTTTCCAGTCAGTCTCATGCAACCGTGTTCGCCGCCTGGCAAGTGGCGGGCGCGCCGTTCGGCGACACGCTCAACGCCCGCAAATATCCGTCGAACACATCGCAAAAGCAGGCGGCCTATCCGAACGGCGCCGCCTTGCAGATGACCGGCCGCTGCACGGGCGGGATCAATCTGCTCGACATTGCCGGCCAACCGCATTGGAGGCAGCGGCAGGCGATCCGCTATCGCTGGTGCGAGATCTGGCACGACCCGGCACAGAATGGTCATTTCGTCACCGGCTGGGTCTACGGCAAGTATATCACGCCCTATTGAGAGTTTGTCGCGGCCACCTGGCTGCGCGCTCCGCGCGAAAATCAGTCCGCCTGCATCCTGTGGTCTGTAGGATTCCTCTTGCCGGCCGCCATGACGGCCAAGCATTGGTCAAGCATTGATGACCCTGTTCGGCGACCCCTGTGGTGTAAAGCGCGCCTGACGCCACGTCAGGCTGCACTGGTCTGACCAGAAGAATCTCGCCAAGTTACACGGCGCACGAATTTTTGAAGCTGAATCGGGAATATTTGATGAATATCGCCGAATATAAGTCATTTGGCGAATTGACTTACTTGCAGCACAGCGCCATTAAGATGATGCGACGCGAATCGCAGGCGCTTGCCTGTATCAAATTCGCGCGATGCCCGATCTCAGAAAAAGGGCACAGTTTAGAAACAACTCTCGTTGGGGCCTGAGCACAATGGATATCGTCGAAACACCTTCAAACAATAGTGACGCGCTGATCGAGCTGACCGCCGATGTCGTCGCGGCCTATGTCAGCAACAACCCCGTGCCGGTCGGCGAACTGCCGAACCTGATCGCCGACGTTCATGCCGCGCTTGGCCGCGTCGGCGGCACGGCGGAGCAACCGTTGGCCGAGAAGCAGAAGCCGGCCGTCAATCCGAAGCGCTCCGTGCATGATGACTACATCGTCTGTCTCGAAGACGGCAAGAAGTTCAAGTCGCTGAAGCGCCACCTGATGACTCACTACAACCTCACTCCGGAAGAGTATCGCGAGAAGTGGGGCCTGGACGCCAACTATCCGATGGTCGCGCCCAACTATGCTGCGGCCCGTTCGCAGCTCGCCAAGAAGATGGGCCTGGGCCGTAAGCCCAAGAGCCGCCGCTAATGCATGCCGCCCAAAACCGCTATGCAGGTTTGGGCGAACAACATGCATCGAAACAAAGACTGAAAGCGCGTCGCCTGGATCCGTTTCGACGCGACGCGCTTTAAAGCATGTCTCCCGAAAGTGGGAACCGGTTTCGGGATAAAGACATGCGTAAAATCAAAAACCTAAAGCGCATGGGAGCGTATCTGGAAGATCGCGACGCGCTTTAGCAACGCTCACATTCGCAGTTCGACGGCGCCCGAAGGGCGCCATTTGCTTGTCTGCCGGCGGTCGTTTGAGGAAATTTCAGGCGGTCTGCTTCAAGGCTGCTTCCGCGTCGCGCTTGATGCGCTTGACCATCGAGCGCAGGCCGTTGGCGCGCTGCGGCGACAGATGCTCGTCGAGGCCGAGCTCCTTCAGCGTCACTTCCGCGTCGGTGCCCTGAATTTCGCTGGCTGGCCGGCCCGAGAACAGCGCCAGCATGATGGCGACGAGGCCGCGCACGATGTGGGCGTCCGAATCGCCCTTGAAGCTGATCACCGGATCGATACCCTGTCCCTGCTCGGTGATGAGCCACACCTGGCTCACGCAGCCGGGCACCTTGTTGGCCGCGGTGCGTTCCGCCTCGGGAAACGGCGGCAGCGCCTCGCCGAGCTCGATCACATAGCGATAACGGTCCTCCCACTCGTCGAGCAGGGAGAAGTCGTCGCGGATCGTTTCGATCAAGGTGGTCATGGTCCGCATATAGTGACCCGGCGCCGCCGCGTCACGGAAAAAGAAAGACGCCGCGGGCGTCGAGAGGTCGGACGGGCCCGCGGCGTTAGAGCAATTCCAGGAAAAGTGTGAACGGTTTTCCGTCCGGAATTGCGCCAAAACTAAAGAAGCCGAGTAGACGGCTGAAAAAGAATCTCAGTTCTTCATCACCGGGATATTGACCTTGGCGGGCAGCACGATGGCTCCGGCTACACTGCCGGTGGTCTCGGCGGACATTTCCGCCACCTTCGCCTCGGGCGCGGTCGCCTTCTCCGGCTGCTGGTCGTCCAGCATGGCGGCCGCCATCTTGGCGGTTTCCTTGGCGCGCACGGTGATGGTGTGCATGGCCGACTTGCCGGTCTCGCAGACGTCCGGCTTGCGCTCGCAGATACCGGCAATGTCGCCGACTGCCTCGCGCGCCGCAAACAGCGCCTGGATCGGCCCGACCGCCTCGCGGCCGTCCTCGTCGGGCCCGACGCTGAGCGGCAGCGCCAAGAGCACCAGCGAAAACCAGAAAGCCATCCTGATCAGAAAGCCCATCTCAACGCCTCTCGTCGTGACCGGGTCATGCATCAAGTCGGCATGACCTCTTTTATGGGCAGGATAGTGGCACGCCCGCGCAAAGGACGGCTTGCGCCGAAGCCGCGAATTTTCCTCAAATTTTAGGCAAATTCGAAAGGATTGGTTTTCGCAGTCGATTTGCCTAAAAGCTAATCGACTGCATTAACTTTATGATAACCATATATCTTGCTGTTATTGAACGATTTTTTGGGCTTAAAGCGAGTAGCCGGCTTCAGTATTGGCCAGTCTTGGCACACCGCCGGCGGCTAACGCTCCATTTACCATGGCGCCAGATCGACGGGCTTTGCGGTCCCGGCGTCCCAATATTTGCCGTGGGCGGGGCGCTCACCTTGTCTGCCTTATCCATTCCTTAAACGCTGGGTGCGAGTTTCAAAGCCAATCAAGAGTCACCTGCAAAGCAGGGCAGTTTCACGACCGGGTACGAGTGCGTTGAGTTCGATTACGGCCAGATACGTTCACCTGCCTGGCGCGGTTGCCGCCGGCTGCGAACGCTTGGTTCATCCGACCGTCACGGGCGAGGCCGAGCGTCTGCGTCAGCGCCGCTTCATCGGCGTCATGCTCGCCGCTCCTTTCCTCGCCGCGGGCGCGGCTGTGACGCTGGTCACCGCCGGCCTCGGCGTGGCCGTCACGACGGCAACCATCTTCGCCGCCTTCGGACTTTGCTGGTTTGCAGCGCTCCTGGTGGCGGCATCGGGGCGCATGGCGCTCGTTGGCCAGGCTGCGCTCGCCATCGGCGGCCTTGCCCTTGCCTGCGCCATTGCCGCGGCGGGCGGCCTTGCCTCGCCGGTCGCCCTCCTTGCCGTCGCTTTGCCGGTCGAGGCCTGGTGGATCGGCGGCTCGCGGCGCGCAGCGCTCTCGGGCGCGCTTTCGGCGTTGGCCGCCATTCTGCTGCAGCCGCTTGCCAGTCAGTTTCTGCCGCTCGGCGCGGCCGGGATCGCCACCTGGCACTGGCTGCTGCCACTCGCCTGGGCGCTTACGCTGTTGCCGCGCGCGGCGGCCTTCGCCAATCGGGCCGGCGTCCGCCAGGCGGAGCCTGCGGCCGACCGTCTCGAAGACATCATCGATGCCGTCGTGCTGCGCGTCGGCCGCCAGGGCGAGGTGATCGATGCCTCGGCCAAGGCGCGTACCATCCTGAAGCTGGCGCCGGAACTCTTGTTTGGCACCGGCCTGTTCGACCGCGTCCATCTTTCCGATCGCGTCGCTTATCTTACCGCGCTCGCGGATATGCGCGAGGGCGCGCCGAAGCGTCGGCTGGACCTTCGCATCCGGCTGCCGCGCGAAGGCGTCGGCTCAGTCGACAATTTCCGTCCGTTCCGCCTGGAATTGATGCGCGGCGAGTCCGAGCAGGATGTCTTCACTTTCGTGCTGCGCGAGAACGACGATGTCGCAGCGCTTCGCGAGGAGCTTGCCGCGGCCAAGGAGGCCGCCGCGGCCGCCGAAGTGGCCAAGGGCCGCTTCCTGGCAGTGGTCAGCCATGAGCTGCGCACGCCGCTCAACGCCATCATCGGCTTCTCCGACATGCTGCTGCACGAGATGTTCGGCGCCTTCCGCGATCCGCGTCAGAAGGAATATGTCGGGCTGGTCAGGGAGTCCGGCCAGCATCTTCTGTCCGTCGTCACCTCGATCCTCGATGTCTCGCGCATCGAGGCCGGCGCCTATGCCACCGAGCTGGAGCCGTTCCGCTTCGCCGAGGCGGTCGACATGTGCCGCTCGATGATGAAGCCGCTGGCCGAGGCCAAGAGCATCGCGCTCGGCGCGCAGATCGCGCCGGATGCGGGCGAGATCAATGCCGATCGCCGCGCCGTGCAACAGATCCTGATCAATCTCGTCTCGAACGCCGTGAAGTTCACGCCCGACGGCGGCAGCGTGGTGATCGGCGCCAAGCGCGTCGGCTCGCGGCTGCACTTCTGGGTGAGCGACACCGGCATCGGCATCGCCGAGGAGGATTTCGCCAATCTCGGCAAGCCGTTCATGCAGATCCAGAATGACTATACGCGCCGTTTCGAGGGAACCGGGCTCGGCCTGTCGCTGGTCAAGGGCCTGGTGGCGCTGCACGAGGGCACGATGTCGATCGAGAGCGCTCCAGGCGAGGGCACCACGGTGACCATCAGCCTGCCGGTGAACGGGCCGAAGCGGCGCTCGGGCGCGCCGGCCGGCGTGCTGCCGATGCCGGTTGCAAAGCCGAAGGGGGACGCAAATGGGGAAAGCAATGGCTCGCTCCGCAAGACGGCCTAAGGTCGTCGAACCCGAGCGAAGCGTCCTTGCCGAGGGCGCTGTGGCCGTCGGTCAGGTGATCTCGCGCAACCCCGTTCTGGTCGGCGGCTCGACCGCCTTCCTGGTCACCCTGTTCTACGTCTCGGCCAACGCGCTCTGGTACCAGCCCTTTCCGCATACTGGCGCCTTCTTCGCCACCCGGAGCATCGAGAATTTCCCGCATGCGGTCTCCGACGAGCCAGAGACCACCATCAACATCGTGCGTCAGGCGCCGGCGCAGCCGGCCGCCAAGCCCGACCCCGTCGTCCAGCAAGTGCAAGGCATATTGAAGGACCTCAATTTTTACGACGGCACGGTGGATGGCCTGACGGGGCCCGCCACGCGCAAGGCCATCCAGGCCTATCAGCAGAAGGTCGGCTTGCCGGCTTCCGGCGAGGTCGACGGCGCGCTGCTCGATCAGCTCGGTGCCAGGCAGATAACCGCGGCCATCCCGCACCCGGCGCCGCGGCCCGCCAGCAACGCTGCCGCCCCGGCCGCCACGCCGGTTCCAATCCCTGGCTCGGCGCCGGCCAACAGCGGCACTCCGGACGCCCGCATTGTCAAGATCCAGGCCGGCCTCAAGGCCTTTGGCAACAACGACATGCAACTCGATGGCAAGGTCGGCGCTCGCACCAAAGCCGCGATCAAGGAGTTTCAGGCGCTGTTCGGCCTGCCCGAGACCGGCGAGCCGGACGAGGCGGTCTACGTCAAGATGCGCGAGATCGGCCTGACGAACTGAGGGGCGTTGGTCGTTCCTGTTCCATTGCAGATGCTGTAAGGAGCCGCGCATGTCGTCCGGAATCCTGCCATGCGCGTGACCACCGATCTGTGGGTATCGGCCTTGCTGCGCCGCGTCTTCACCGCCGGCGGCTTTGCCGCCGTGGTCAAGCGCGGCGCGACCGAGGCGGGCGCCGTCTTCGTGCTGTCGCGCGGCCGGCTGGGGGAAGTCGCCCTCTACGGGCCGGCACCGCAGACGAGTTACGATTCGGCCAAGCCCGATGAGCGCTTCTTCACCTTGCTCGATAGCAACGACGATGCCTCGGCATTCGATGCGCGGCTCGAGAAGGAAAAAAGATTCGATCCGGACATCTGGGTGGTCGAGATCGAGGCAGGCTCCCTTCCGATCGACGAGCTTGTTTCCGTGAAGGTGGAATAGCGCAGGCAGCCCGGCCTTCGTTCCCGATAATTCCGGACGGAAAACTGCTGCGCACTTTTCCTGGAATCGCTCAGGACGCCTTGAGGCTGGCGGCTGAACCGTCGCTGTTGGATGGCTGGCGTTCGGCACTCTCGGCGGCGTTGCCGCGGATAGCCCGCGACAGGGTTTCGGCTTTCCAGGTCCGCACCTTGTCGAGCGCCGCTTCGCGATGCAGCAGCCGGTAGCGGTCGAGGAACAGCCGGATCGCCTGCGGGTGCGGGAACTCGCCCGGATAGACCGCGACCGCGATCAGGAAGGCCCTGTCCTCGCTGAGGTCGAGAGCCTTGAGCGCCGCCAGCAGCGCAGTGCAGCTCGCCTGCTCGGTCACCGAGCGGGCCGTGGCGAAATCTATATCGAGCGCGTCGGCAAGCGCCGTCTGGAAGAAGGCGGCGCTGCCGGTCAGCGCCGTCTCGCGCAGCTTCACATAGGTCGGCTGGCCGAGGAACAGGTTGACGGCGACGCCCTCGCCGGCAGGCCGCATCATCGAGCGCAGGCGCCGCCGCGCAGTCTCCTCTGCTTCGCCGGGAACCGGACGTTCGTCTTCCAAAGCGACGGCGGGCGCCGGTTTCACCGGCGCGAGCTTGGTGACCGTCTCCGGCGGTCGCGTCTTGACCAGTGTCGGCTTCTCCAGCGCGCGGATCAGGTGAGCTATGGTCGGGTTGATCTCCTTGCGCCGCGCGATCGCGCGCGCGTGCGGCAGGCCGTGGCGGCCGATCAGCGCGATGAGGTCGATGTCGCTCAGCGCGTTCGAGCGGATAAGCAGCGGCGCCGCGATCTCGACCGGTTCTTCGGCCAGCCGCCGCACCAGCGCGGCCGGCGCATACTCGCATTCGGAAAGGGCGGCGGCGACATAGCGGCGCGATTCGACCGACACCTCGTCGAACAGCGGCAGCGTCAGATCTTCCAACTGGGCGATCTCGCGGCGCGACGGGCGCGTCAGCGAGCAGAAGGCCGACACGGCGGCGCGGAACAGCCTTTCGGCTTTTCCCGCTTCGGTCCGGATAGCGATTTGCCTGAAATCCGAAGAAGACACGGAGGATACGCCCGATACTCGACACAGACCTGGTCCCGCGCAATCCGGCCGGGCCGGTTTCGCGTCTCCAGGGAACAAAGATCAAATTAGCCGCGATCCGTTAGCGCTCCGTTAACCCTCTGCCCGCCTTAATCAACTTTGGAGGCGTTGCGTTGTGCTCCGGGTCAACCGAGAGGAATGCGCGAACCATGGGCATGGTCCTGTCTTTTGTGCCGAGAACGGCACCCGTCAATCGAGTAAATCACGCTACCGACACAGCGGCCGCGGTCATCATCTTTCCCGGGGTCCGCTACGAGCAGCAGCCGCAGGCCGGCGCGGCGCGTCCGGAGGGCCCGGACAAGCCAGGATCGCCGCGGCCTCCAGTGCCGCATCACTGACCTGGTCCGTCAGTAGTCCTGCAACTCGCAGGCGCTCTGTTGGAGGAAACGCGATACGATCGGCTTCCAGCTGTCGTCCGGCACGAAAGCGCGGACGACGAAGATGCCTTCCTCGATCGGCGCCTCGACGAAGATCGCGCCCTGCAATTCCTCGGGAAGATCGCGCCGCACGTCGATCATCTGCGCCGGCGTCAGCACCACGGCATCGAGCTTCTCGCTGTTCGCATTGTGGTCGTTGAAGGAATAGATGTTGTGGCCGCTGCGGTCGTAGACCGAGGCCGACCAGAACGGCACGTTGCCCGGCGCGCGGATCCGCACCAGCCCGTCGGCAAGGTCGAAGCGGCAGGCGGCCGCGTAGAACAGCGGGTCGACCGACTTCACCACCGGCGCGCCGCCGGCCTCGGCATCCAGTCGCGTCATCTTGTAGAGGTCGGAGGCCAAAGCCAGTCGCGACCAGGCGTCGCGTTCGGAGAATTCCGGCACCAGGAACAGCACCACGATATGCACGATGCCGGCGCCGATCAGGCCGAGAATGAGCGCGTGCGGCAGCCTACGCATTGCAGCCCGCCTTCAGGATACGCGGCAGCGTCACGTCGGAGAGCCCGGTGCTGCTCGCGATCGGCGTGTCATAGAAGGTCAGCACGAAATACATCTTGCCGAAGCCGTTGGTGAGCAGCCAGTTGCCGGGGGCAGGGCGGTTGCCGACGGAGATGACGACCGAATTGTCGGGTCGGCGCAGCACTTCGTAGGATTGAAGTGCTGCCCGTCTCGCCTTGTCGGTGTCGATGACGCCGAGCGACTGGTCGGCGGCATAGAGCGTCCAGAACCGGGCGGTCGGATAGCCGCCCTCGATCGTATAGGCGCATTCCCGCTTCAGAGGCTCGTCGGTCTCGTCGCGCTCGGCGACGAAGGAGAGCCCCTCCGCCTGGCCGAGCGCCAGCACGCCCTCGCGCGCCAGGCGCGCCTTCGAATAGGGGTCGGCGGCCAATGTGCCGGCTTCGGGAAAGGCGGTCCATTGGCCGATGCGGATCGCGCCGACGCCGTCCTGCGCGTTGAGCGCGTACCAGACGCTGCCGCCGCCAAGCCCAATGGCTACGGCAAGCGAAAGCAGCGTGAGGAATGCGTTCTTGAGCATGAGGGCCGCAAACTGAGAGGTTGCTCGGGATATCGCGGCGCAGGGCCTCGTGGCAAGCCGGCTCGCTTCTAAAGCGCGTCGCGATCTTTCAGATTCGCTCCATGCGCTTTAGGTTTTTGATTTTACGCATGTCATTATCCCGAAACCGGTTCCCACTTTCGGGAGACATGCTTTAAAGCGCCGACAGCGTCTCCGGCGCGGTGGGCGGGCTAAGCACCGGTGTGGCCTGGAATGTCTTGGTCATATCCCTCAGCGTCTGCGTGGTTCGGCTGGAGAGCACCGGCGGGCGCTCGGCTTCCGCCTGCGCCGCGGCATCGTCGGCCTCCTTCTTCGCCGCTTCCTCTGCCTTGGCCGCAACCTCCGGATCGACGAACGGATGATCGAGACCCGGGATCGGCTTCAGGTCGATGTTCTGGTGCGCGTACACCATCAAGCGCTGCCACACCATCGCCGGCAGCGAACCGCCGGTCATCTTGTTGGTCGGCGTGAAGTCGTCATTGCCGAGCCAGACGGCGGCCGTGTAGTTACCGGTGAAGCCGACGAACCAGGCGTCGCGGTAGGATTGCGTGGTGCCGGTCTTGCCGGCCACCACGATGTTGGGAAGCTGGGCGCGCCGGGCCGTGCCGATGACCGGCACCGCCGCCAGCATCGTGTTCATATAATGCAGCGCCTTTTCCGACAGCACGCGGTGCGGCGGCGGCGCGTCCTTGGTCCAGTCATAGACCACGTCGCCGGTGCGGGTGACGAGCTGGGTTATGCCGTGCCTGGAGCCGACAAAGCCGTTCTGGGCAAAGACACTGTAGCCAGTCGCCTGGTCCATCACCGTCATGAGGGACGTGCCGAGCACCATGGTCTTGTGCGATTCCAGCGGCGATTCCACGCCCATCGATTCGGCCATCGCCTTGATCGGGGCGATGCCGAGATGATCTTTGGCGAGCCGCACCGGCACGGTGTTGATCGACTTGGCGATCGCCGTGAGCAGCGTGACATTGCCGGCCGATCCGCCGCTGTAGTTGTGCGGCGACCAGTTGCCCCAGGAGATCGGACCCCCGGAAACCACGGAATCCGGCGTGAAGCCATGCTCCATCGCCGTGGCGTAGACATATGGCTTGAACGACGAGCCGGTCTGGCGCAGCGCCTTGGTGGCGCGGTTGAACTGGCTGGCGCCATAGTCGCGGCCGCCGACGATGGCGCGCACCGCGCCGTTGGTCTCGATCACCACCACCGCGCCTTCGGTAACGTTGTATTCCTTGCCGAACTGGCGAAGGTGGAACTCGACCGACTCCTCGGCCGCCTTCTGGATATTGGCGTCGAAAGTGGTGTGGGCGA
The DNA here is from genome assembly GCF_033977205.1 of Mesorhizobium album. Lineage (NCBI taxonomy): Bacteria > Pseudomonadati > Pseudomonadota > Alphaproteobacteria > Hyphomicrobiales > Phyllobacteriaceae > Mesorhizobium > Mesorhizobium album. The sequence goes on from NZ_JAVIIW010000028.1 coordinate 38,334, forward strand.
CCAGCGAATGCTGGCCGGGCTTGGCGATCTTCTTGACCTCGTCGAAGGCCCAGTCGAGGAAATAGTCGGGGCTCTTCTGCTCGCCGCGGTCGACCACGTCGGCCGGATGCAGCCGCGCCTGCAGCACCTGGCCCTCGGTCATGAAGCCGGCGTCGACGAGGTTGGAAAGCACCACATTGGCGCGCGCACGTGCCGCCGGCAGGTTAATATGCGGGGCATATTTGGTCGGCGCCTTGAACAGGCCGGCAAGCATCGCCGCCTCGGCGAGGCTCAGGTCCTTGACGCTCTTGCCGAAATAGAAATCCGCCGCCGCCTCGATGCCGAACGTGCCGCCGCCCATATAGGCGCGGTCGAGATAGAGCTGCAGGATCTCCTTCTTGGAAAGGTTCGCCTCCAGCCATAGCGAGAGAAAAGCTTCCTTGATCTTGCGCTCCAATGTGCGCTCGTTGGAAAGGAACAGGTTCTTGGCGAGCTGCTGGGTGATGCTGGAGCCGCCCTGCACAACCGAATTGGCGCGCACATTCTCGAAGATGGCGCGCGACAGGCCGAGGACATCGATGCCGTAATGGTCGAAGAAACGCCGGTCCTCGGTCGCCAGCACCGCCTTGATGACGATGTCCGGCATTTCGTCGACCGGTACCGAATCGCGCTGGATGATGCCGCGCTGGCCGATCTCGTTGCCGTAGCGGTCGAGGAAGGTAACAGCGAAGTCACCCTGGTTGCGCCAGTCGCCGGCGGTGATCTCAAAGGCCGGCATGGCCAGCGCCAAAAGCACCACGAATCCGCCGGCGCCCATGGTGAAGCTTTCGCTCAGCACCTCGATGATGGCGCGCCGCCAGCCATGCAGGCGGAAGCGGCGCGAAAATATGGTCGCCCATTCCCAGAATTCGCGCGCCTTGAAGCCGATCTCGTAGAGCGAGGAATCGAGCCACGCGTCGACGGCAAGCGCCGCAGAGGCGATCCGGCCTCTTCTCTTGCGCGGTTTTAGGGGACTTGCCATTCCAGAATTCCACCCTGGCGATCTTCAACGCCCGACCGGGCATTTCAGGTCCGCCTTGAGAAGACTAATCGTCCATTTTCACCCTGCTCACAAGGGCGGCAAAGCCACAGCACAAGCTTTGTTGATCGCAACGGCGTGGCCGTGACGGACCTATGATATCACCGCGCCGCGATGAAGCGCATGAAATGCGCCACGTCCGCATCGGTCGGCTCCTGGCCGGTGAAGGAGCGCAGATAGGCGGCAAGGTGGCTGACCCGGGCCTCGACCGGCTCCTTGAGGTCGAGCACGTAGTAGCCGATCTGCATGTAGTAGAGCACGCGGGCGCGAATGAAGGCGTCCTCGTCGTCATAGCCGTGCCGGCGGTACATGTCGCGGATGGCGAGGAGGCGCTCGTCGTCGGCCTGGTCGATCATGCGCCGCACGTCGGCCGAGCGTCTCGCCCATTCGCGGATGGCAAAATCGAGCCTCGGGTCGAACAGGCGCTCGTCGGCCCAGCATTCGAACACGTTCATCACACCCATGATGATGGTCTCGGACGGACGCCGGGCGCGCTCGACGATCGCCGTGGTGTTGGTGTCGTGCCAGTGCTTGAGCAGCTGGTCGAGCAGGTCCTGCCGGCTGTTGAAATACCAGTAGAAGCTCGAGCGCGACACGCCGAGCTTCTGGCCGAGCGTGAGCACGCGCACGCTCTCGATGCCTTCTGAGATCAGCGTTTCAAGCGCCAGACTGATCCAGTCCGAGCGCGTCACCTTGATGTTGCCGGGCGTCGGTTCGGCCTGGGGAGCGGTCATGATCATGGCCGCACAATAGGCATGGCGCGAAACTATTCGCAAGCTCTGGACAGAAGTGTCTAGACACATGTGTCCACGGCATGTATCTTAAGGGCCTCCAACGAGAGGGAGAGGCTCGTGAAATCGCATTATCGCGCGGTCGTCATCGGGGGAGGCGTGGTCGGCGCCTCGGTGCTCTATCACCTGACCCGGTTCGGCTGGAGCGATGTGGCGCTCATCGAGCGCGCCGAGCTGACGGCCGGCTCGACCTGGCACGCGGCTGCCGGCTTCCATGCGCTCAACGCCGATCCCAATGTCGCGGCGCTGCAGGATTACACGATCAAGCTCTATCGCGAGATCGAGGCCGAGTCCGGCCAGAACGCCGGCCTGCACATGACCGGCGGCGTCAACATGGCAAGCGACCCCGAGCGCTGGGAGTGGCTGAAATCGGCCTGGGCCGTGTTCCAGTCGGTCGGCATCGAGACGGCGCGGCTGGTGACGCCCAAGGAGATAAAGGAGATCTGCCCGATCGTCGATGTCAGCGGCGTGCTCGGCGGCCTCTATGATTCCAACGAGGGTCATCTCGACCCTTACGGCACGACGCACGCCTATGCGGGCGCCGCGAAAAAGCGCGGCGCCGATGTCATCCTGCGCAACCGCGTCGTCGAGCTGAAGCAGCGCGCCGATGGCGGCTGGGACGTTGTCACCGAGAAGGGCACCATCGTCGCCGAGCAGGTCGTCAACGCAGGCGGCCTCTGGGCCAAGCAGGTCGGGCTGATGGCCGGCATCGACCTGCCGGTGACGCCGATGGAGCATCATTATTTCGTCACCGAGGACATTCCGGAAGTCGCTGCCCTAGACAAGGAACTCGGCCTCGCCGTCGATCTCGACGGCTTCTCCTACCTGCGGCAGGAGCGGAAGGGCGTGCTGCTCGGCGTCTACGAGCAGAACCCGAGACACTGGAACATGGACGGCGCGCCCTGGGACTACGGCATCGAGCTGATCCCCGAAGACATCGATCGCATCAGTCCTGAGCTCTCCAGGGCTTACGAGCGCTTTCCATGCCTGGCCAAGGCCGGCATCCGTAAATGGGTGAACGGCGCCTTCACCTTCACGCCGGACGGCAACCCGCTGGTCGGGCCGGTGCGCGGCCTGAAGAACTACTGGGTCGCCTGCGGCGTCATGGCGGGCTTCAGCCAGGGTGGCGGCGTCGGCAAGTCGCTGGCCGAGTGGATGATCTATGGCGAGCCGCAGGCCGACATCTTCGGCATGGACATCGCCCGCTACGGCGCCTTCGCCGCCAACCGCGAATATCTCAAGCAGACCACACGCCAGTTCTATGCCCGCCGCTTCGTCATGACCTTCCCCAACGAGCGGCTGCCGGCGGGCCGGCCGCTGAAGCGTCCCGGCGCCTATGACTGCATGAGCGCCGCCGGCGCCGAGTGGATGGCATCCTGGGGGCTGGAAATCCCTGCCTATTTCGCGCCGATGGGTTTTCGCGAGGAGACGACGCTGAAGCGCTCCAACGCCTTCGACATCGTCGGCGACGAGGTGCTGCAGGTGCGCCGCGCCGCCGGTCTCGTCGATACCACCGCTTTCTCGCGTTACGCCGTGTCGGGACCGGGCGCCGAGGCTTGGCTCGACCGGCTGCTCGCCTGCAAGCTGCCGAAGCCCGGCCGCGCGAAGCTGGCGCCGATGCTTGGCCATGACGGCAGGCTCAAGGGCGATCTCACCGTTCTCAACTGGGGCGGCGGCGAATACTGGATCATGGGCTCTTATTACCTGCGCGAGTTCCATATGCGCTGGTTCGAGGCGCATAGGGCTGACGGCGTGTCGATCACCGACATTTCCGACGCGATGTCCGGCTTCCTTGTCACCGGACCGAACGCAAGAAAGATCGTCGAGCGCACCACCCATCAGGATATCTCGGCGCAAGCCTTGCCGTTCATGGCCTGTGGTGAGTTTGACATCGGCATGGTGCGTTCCCGGGTCGCCCGGTTGTCGATTGCCGGCGAGCTCGGCTTCGAGATCAACTGCCCGGCCACACTGCATTCGACCCTGCGCGAGACGCTGCTTGCCGCGGGCGAGGATCTCGGCCTCGCCGAGATCGGCTATTACGCGCTCAATGCGCTGCGGCTGGAGAAGAGTTTTGGCATCTGGTCGCGCGAGTTCACGCAAGGCTACACGCCTGGACAGACAGGCCTCGACCGCTTCATCGCCTTCGACAAGGGCGACTTCATCGGCCGCGAAGCAGCTCTCAAGGAGCGCAAGGCGGGCGTCGCGCGGCGGATCGTGACGCTCGAGGTCGACGCCGTCGATGCCGACGCCAGCGGCTTCGAGCCGGTCTGGTGCAAGGGCCGGCGCGTCGGCTTCGTCACCTCCGGCGGCTATGGCTATACCGTCGGCAAGAGCGTCGCCCTGGCGTTGGTGGACGACGATTTCGCCGGGGAGGGGACAGCGCTTTCCGTACACATTGTCGGCGTCGAACGGCCGGCGCGCGTCATCGCGGCCTCGCCTTACGACCCCAAAGGCGAGGCAATGCGGCAATAGGGAGGATTGGGCATGATTGACGAGGCCGCACGCGATCTTCGGCGCGAACGTCGGCGCGGACGCAACGGCGAAGCGGGCGCAGAATCGAGCCGCCGTCCGAACTACCGTTCGCTGAAGAACCCGTTCCTGCCGCAGCCGGTCTTCTCCGGCGACCAGGTCGCCGCGATCCACGACACGGCGCTGCGCGTGCTGGAGGAGCTCGGCATCAAGGTGCTGCTGCCGGAAGCGCGCGCCATCTTTGCCAAGGCCGGCGCCTTGGTCGACGAGGACAGCCAGATGGTGAGGATCGGCCGTGACATGGTCGAGGCGGGCCTTGCCTCGGCGCCGCGCTCGATCCCGGCCCACGGCGGCGACCGCTCCCGCGATCTTGCGCTGGAGCTCGGCACCATGACCTTCCTCGCTGGCTGCGGCGCGCCCAATGTCACCGATCTCGAACGCGGCCGTCGGCCGGGCACGCTTGCCGCCTTCGAGGACCTCATCCGTCTGGTGCAGCATTTCGACGTGCTGCATATGCTCGGCCCCTGCATCGAGCCGCAGGATGTCGACACCCGCTTTCGCCATTATGCCACCGGCCGGGCGCAGCTCACCCTCTCCGATAAGCTTCCCTTCGTCTTCGCGCGCGGCACGCCGCAGGTCGAGGACAGTTTTGAGATGGTCCGGCTGGCGCGCAGCCTCTCGGAGGACGAGTTCCGCGCCGGCGCCCATTGCTACACGGTCATCAACACCAACTCGCCGCGCCAGCTCGACATCCCGATGGCGCAAGGCATCATCGACTTTGCCCGTGCCGGCCAGGTCTCGATCATCACGCCATTCTGCCTGGCCGGCGCCATGGCGCCGATCACCGTCGCCGGTGCGCTGACGCTGCAACACGCCGAAGCGCTGGCCGGGCTGACGCTGGCGCAGCTTGTGCGCCCCGGCGCGCCGGTCGTCTACGGCTCCTTCTCCTCCAATGTCGACATGAAGTCGGGCGCGCCGGCCTTCGGCACGCCGGAGCATATCAAGGCCACACTGGGCGCCGGCCAGCTGGCGCGCTTCACCGGCCTGCCCTGGCGCTCGGGCGGCGGCAGCGCCGCCAATGTTTCCGACGCGCAGGCAGCGCACGAGACGCAATTCGCGCTGTGGGGCTCGGTGCTTGCGGGCTCCACCGTCTGCATCCACGCCGCCGGCTGGCTGGAAGGGGGCTTGAGCGTTTCCTTCGAGAAGCTGATCACCGACATCGAGGCCCTGCAGACCATCGCCGAGCTTTGCGCCACAACGCCCGGCGATGCCGACGCCATCGGCTTCGAGGCCATCGCCGAAGTGCAGCCCGGCGGCCATTTCTTCTCGGCAGCCCACACCATGACGCGCTACCGCACCGCCTTCTACGAGCCGCTGGTGGCCGACTGGTCGAATTTCGGCAATTGGACGCAGGCGGGCGGCAAGACCGCAACCGAGCGCGCCACCGGCGTCTGGAAGCGGATTCTTTCCGATTTCCAGCCGCCCGCATCCGCTGCGGCCACCGCGGGCGTGCTCGACGAGTTCATCGCGCGGCGCACCGAAGCGGGTGGCGCGGCGCCGGTGTCGTGAATCCGAAAACGCAATATTTTCGAGACCTTCGCCGTTCACGCTACAGTCAAAGCGATTCGCGATCTGGTATCGGATCGCGCGCGTGGTTACGTTGCCGAACAGGTTAGCAACGAACCGAAGGCTGTTTTGCGATGGACGGTAGATGACGGCGCCTGGCGATTTGATGCAGGCCTTGTTCCTGAGGCTGAAGACCGACGCGTCGCTGTCGGCGCTGCTGGGCGGCGCCGGCCTGCTCGAGCGCGCCGACGCCAAGGCCGCCTTTCCCCACGTGACCTACGGCCGCACCAGCGCTTTCGATCTCGAAACCGGCGCCGACAATGACAACGATCAGCTCGTCACGCTGCATATCTGGTCGAAGGCTCAAGGGGAGGCCGAGACGCGGCTCATCATGGACAGCATCAAGGCCCGCCTCGACGGCGCGGCGCTATCCATCGGTCCGCGCGGCCAGACGCGCCTGTCCCTGGAATTTGCCGAGGCGCGCTATGACGACGACCTCGAGGTCCATCACGGGCTGCTGCGCTTTCGCGCGCTCACGAAAGAGAGCGCCTGAGCCACCAGCCCTGTTTCTACAGCTGAGCCTGGATCTCGGCCTTGTCGATGACCGACCAGACCTCGCAAATGCGCCCGTCATGGAACTCATAGAAGACGTTCTCGGCGAAGGACACGCGCTTGCCGTTCACCGGCAGGCCGAACAGCACGCCTTTCGGCCTGCAGTCGAAATGCAGGCGGGCCGCCACGCGCGGCGGCTCTGAAACCAGTAGCTCGATGTTGAAACGCAGGTCGGGAATGGCCTGGAAATCGCCTTCCAGCATCCGGCGATAGCCCGCAAGCCCGATCGTCTCGCCATTGTACTGCACCTCTTCGCCGACGAACCGGCCGAGATTGTCCCAGTCCTGTGCGTTCAGGCAGTCGATGTAGCCCTTGTAGAGATCGGCAAGATCCTCACGGCTCACGGCACTCTCCCATGGTCGTCCACGGCGCAAACTAGAGCATGTCCTGGCAGCGAAAAGCGTAGCCGCGCCGATGTTTTTCCGGCTATCAATCTGACGTCCGGCTTGATGGGGGCTCGGGCAGCAGTGTCGCATCATAACGTCGCGCGATCAGGGGGCATGGCGGGTATGGATCTTCGGCCGTTCACCGTTCATTTCACGTTCAGCACGCATGCGTTAGAACCGTGATCATGAAAACCTTCCGCTCCCATATCCGCACCGCGATGCTGGCGCTTGCCGCAGCCGGTCTTTTTGCGTCGCAGGCGACGGCCATGATGCTCATCGAGCCGTCGGTCGATCGGCCCGTCGTGCTTGCCGCCAGCGATTGCTATGCGATCGGGCAGCAGGTCGCCGCGCAGAACGGCGGCACGCTCGCCAAGGCCTCGCAGGCGACGCGCGGCGGGCAGCAGGTCTGTGTCATCGTGGTGCTCGTCCCCGGCAAGGAGGGCCAGCGCCCACGCCGCTCGGAGATCGTAGTCCCGCTCAACTGACCCCATCGTTTCCCGGCCGGCGGAATCGGCCTATATCTCTTCCAGTTAACAGGCTTTCAACCGATGCGCGTGCTCGTCGTCGAGGATGACAAGGATCTCAACCGGCAGCTGGCGGATGCGCTGGTCGATGCCGGCTATGTGGTCGACCGCGCCTATGACGGCGAGGAGGGGCATTTCCTCGGCGACACCGAGCCTTACGACGCCGTCGTCCTCGACATCGGCCTGCCGCAGATGGACGGCATCAGCGTCGTCGAGCGCTGGCGCCGCGGCGGGCGCAAGATGCCGGTGCTGATCCTGACTGCGCGCGACCGCTGGAGTGACAAGGTAGCCGGCATCGATGCCGGCGCGGACGACTATGTCACCAAGCCCTTTCACATCGAGGAGGTGTTGGCGAGGGTGCGGGCGCTGATCCGCCGCGCCGCCGGCCATGCCTCGTCCGAGCTCACCTGCGGGCCGCTGAGGCTCGACACCAAGTCCTCCAAGGCCGATGTCAACGGCGTGCCGCTGAAGCTCACCTCGCATGAGTTCCGTTTACTTGCCTATCTGATGCATCATATGGGCGAGGTGGTGTCGCGCACCGAACTGGTCGAGCACCTCTACGACCAGGATTTCGACCGCGATTCCAACACCATCGAGGTGTTTGTCGGGCGGCTTCGTAAGAAGATGGGCATCGACATGATCGAAACCGTGCGTGGCATGGGCTATCGCATGCGAGAGCCGGAGGCGTAACGCGGAACCGGTGAAGCCAACCATGAGAACGCGGCTTTCAAAGCTGCGGCTCTGGCCGCGCTCGCTGACCTTCCGCGTCATCGCCTTTTCGACCGTCTGGGCGATCCTGACGCTGGTGGTCATCTTCACCCTCATCACCACGCTCTACCGTCAGGCCAGCGAGCGCGGCTTCGACAGCCTGCTCTCGGCGCATCTGTTCAACCTGATCGGGTCCGTCGGCATCTCCGAAGGCGGCGCGCTCACCGGTGCGCCTGACCTTGGCGACCTGCGCTTCTCGGAACCGAATTCCGGCTGGTACTGGTCGGTGGAGCCGGCCTCCGAAGGCGTCCACGGCGATCTCCATTCTTCCTCGATGACGGCCTCGATCCCGTCGCCGAGCGTCGCCGAGGTGCCATTCAACGCCAACTTCCAGCGCAGCTACTCGACCGAAGGCATCAAGGGCGAGAAGCTCGAAGTCTTCGAGAGCGAGTTCGTGCTGGATGCCAAGAACCGCGCCGCGCGTTTCCGTGTCATGGGCAACCACAGCGAGCTGGAACAGGAGATCGCGAGCTTCCAGCGCCGCCTGCTCACCTATCTGTCGCTGTTCGGCGTCGGCATGATCGCCATCAACGCCATTGCCATCCTGCTCGGCCTGCAGCCCTTGCGCCGGGTGCGCAATGCGCTCGCCATGGTGCGCGAGGGCACGGCGCAGCGGCTCGACGGGCGCTTTCCGGCCGAGATCGAGCCGCTGGCCAACGAGACCAATGCGCTGATCGAGAACAACAGGCGCATCGTCGAGCGCTCGCGCACGCAAGTCGGCAACCTCGCCCATTCGCTGAAGACGCCGCTCGCCGTGCTGATCAATGAGGGCCGCGCGCTCGGCGGCGCCAAAGGCCAGCTCATCGCCGAGCAGGCGGCCTCGATGCAGAAGCAGGTCGACCATTATCTGCAGCGCGCCCGCGTCGCCGCCCAGCGCGACAGCGTCGTCTTCCGCACGCCAGTGGCGCCGCTGGTCGAGCGCATGGTGCGCGTGCTGCAGAAGCTCAACCCCCAGACCAGGCTCACGCTGTCGCAGCCGCCGGCCGGGATCGTATTCGCCGGCGAGCGCGAGGATCTGGAGGAATTGCTGGGCAACCTGCTCGACAATGCCATGAAATGGGCCAAAAGCGCCGTCGCCGTCTCGGTCGCCACAGTTCCGGGAAGCGCTGGCAAGTTTGAAATCGTTATAGAGGATGACGGCCCCGGGATTCCCGAGGACAGCGCGCGGGAGGTGCTGAAGCGTGGCAAGAGACTAGACGAAACGAAGCCGGGAACGGGGCTCGGGCTTGCCATTGTCGCCGACCTCGTCAACGAGTATGCAGGCGCCCTGGCGCTGGAGCGGTCCCGCATGGGCGGCTTGAGGGCGGTGGTGAGATTGCGGAGCCTTCATTAATGTATTTTATCGATTTTCAAGCGGCCGGTCGCGGCCAAATTTCCGACAAATATCAACACTATGGCCTCGCCGTCCTCCCCGATGGCGCGAGCCCCTGTGCATTTCGCTCAAGAAGCCAATCCCGCTCAAGAGAACCGATTGCTGGTATGAAGATTCGCGTCGCGCTCGTTTCTGCTCTGCTGGCCGTTTCAGGCTGCACGACACTGGGCAGGGGAGGGCCGGGCTCTCCGATTACGCCCGCGTCCACTCCGCCGGCCGGCGGCAAGGTGGGAACCAGCATTGTCTCGGCGATGAATGGCGGGCTCATCGGCGGCTCGATCGGCGCAGGCTTGAGCGATGCCGAGAAGCGCAAGGGACTGGAAGCGGAATACAAGGCGCTGGAGTACAATACCAGCGGCCAGAAGGTGACGTGGAAGAGCGACAGCTCGTCCCATTATGGCGAGGTCGTTGCCGCGCAGCCCTACCGGGTCGGCTCGCAGGATTGCCGCCAGTACACGCACACCGTGTACACCGGCACTTCCGGCGTCACCGCGCGCGGGACGGCCTGCCGCAATGCCGACGGCAGTTGGACGCCGCTGACCTAGGTTAGGTCGGCGCGATTTGATATCGATCAAGGCCGGGCGGCGGGCCTGCCGTCAAAGCGTCGCAGGATGCTTGTGTTGGCAGGGCAGGGCTCTGCCTTTATTGGAATAGCCATGCTGTTCTGGGTCATAGCCGCAATCCTTACGCTGGGCGCCAGCCTGGCGGTGCTGTTGCCGCTGGCCGGCGGCACGAAGGGCGCATCCGCTGCCGGCGATCACGACCTCGAAGTCTATCGCGACCAGCTTTCCGAGCTCGACCGCGACGTGGCGCGCGGCCTGATCCAGCCGGCCGAGGCCGAGGAAGCGCGCGCCGAGATCGGCCGCCGCATCCTGCGTCTCGGCGCGGGCAGCCAGCCGGGCGCGGAAGCGCCGCGTCCCTCGCGCACCGCAAGGCTGGTCGCCACCGCCGCCGTGCTGGCCGTGCCGCTGGTGAGCTGGGGGCTTTACGGCGAGCTCGGCTCGCCTGACCTGCCCTCGCAACCGCTGACCGAACGGCTTGCCAAGAACCCGGCCGATTCCTCGGTCGATGAGCTGGTCGCCCGCGCAGAGTCTCATCTCGCGGCCAATCCGTCCGACGGCAAGGGCTGGGACGTGCTGGCGCCGGTTTATCTGCGCCTGCAGCGCTACGCCGACGCGGAGACCGCCTACCGCAACGCCATTCGCCTCGACGGCGACAGCGCCGTTCGCCAGGCCGGGCTCGGCGAGGCGATCGCCGATGCCGCCGGCGGCGTCGTGTCGGCCGAGGCTCAGGATGCCTTCGAGGCCGCCTTGAAGCTCGACCCCGCCAACGCCAAGGCAAGCTTCTATCTGGCGATGGGCCTGGCCCAGGAAGGCAGGAAGGCCGATGCCGCCGCCGCCTGGCAGAAGATGCTCAGTCACCTGCCGCCGGATTCGCCCTGGCGCAGCGCCGTCCAGCAGGCGCTTGCCGAAACGACCGCGCCTGCGGTCGCGGAAGGCAAACCGGCCAATGGTCCGGACGCGGGGCAGGTCGAAGCGGCGCAGCAGATGTCGCCGCAGGACCGGCAGGCGATGATCGAAACCATGGTCGCCGGCCTCGACGACAGGCTGAAGCAAAATCCGCGCGACGAGGAAGGCTGGATGCGGCTCATTCGTTCCTATGTCGTGCTCGGCAAGGCCGACCAGGCGCGCGACGCGCTCGTCCGCGCGGTCGCCGTCTTTGGCGCCGACAGCGAACAGGCCAAGAAATTCACCGCCTTTGCCGCCTCCCTCGGCGTGACGGCGACGGAGTAAGAGATGACGCGCAAGCAGAAGCGATTGTCGGTGATCCTGGCGGGGCTGGCCTTCCTCGGCGCCGCCGCCGGCCTCACCTTCTACGCGCTCGGCCAGAAGGCCTCCTATTTCTACATGCCGGCCGATCTTGCCTCGGCAATCGTCCAGCCCGGGCAGCGCATCCGTCTCGGCGGCCTCGTCGAGAAAGGCACCATCGAGCGCGGGCAGGGCGCCACTGTCGCCTTCTCGGTCACCGACAATCAGAAGTCGGTGAAGGTCACCTATACCGGCATCCTGCCCGATCTCTTCCGCGAGGAACAGGGTGTCATCACCGAGGGCGCTTTCGGCCCGGACGGCGTTTTCGTCGCCGACAGCGTTTTAGCCAAGCATGACGAGCGCTATATGCCCAAGGAAGTCGCCGACGGCCTGAAGGCCAAGGGCGTCTGGCAGGAAAGCAAGAGTCAATAATGGTTGAGACCGGACATTTCGCGCTCGTCCTCGCCTTCGCGCTGTCGCTGGTGCAGATGCTGGTGCCGCTGGTCGGCGCCCGCACCGGCAACCAGCGAATGATGGCGGTCGGCGGTCCGGTCGCCGTCACCGGCTTTGCGCTCACCGCGCTCTCCTTCACGGCCCTTGCAAGCGCCTATGCCGGTTCCGACTTCTCGGTCGCGAGTGTGTGGGAAAACTCCCATTCGCTGCAGCCGATGATCTACAAGATCACCGGCACCTGGGGAAACCACGAAGGCTCGATGCTGCTCTGGGTGCTGATCCTGACCTTCTTCGGCGCGCTCGTCGCCGTCTTCGGTTCCAACCTGCCGGCAACGCTGAAGGCCAATGTGCTGGCCGTGCAGGGCATGATCGGCGCCGCATTCTTCCTGTTCATCCTGACGACGTCCAACCCCTTCATCCGGCTGAACCCGGCGCCGATCGAAGGCCGCGACCTCAACCCGATCCTGCAGGACCTCGGTCTCGCCGTCCATCCGCCGCTGCTTTACCTCGGCTATGTCGGCTTCTCGATCTGCTTTTCCTTCTCGGTTGCCGCGCTGATCGAGGGCCGCATCGACGCCTCCTGGGCGCGCTGGGTGCGGCCATGGACGCTGGTCGCCTGGATGTTCCTCACCGGCGGCATCGCCATGGGCTCCTACTGGGCCTATTACGAGCTCGGCTGGGGCGGCTTCTGGTTCTGGGACCCGGTCGAGAACGCTTCCTTCATGCCATGGCTCGCGGGCACTGCGCTGCTCCATTCGGCGATCGTCATGGAGAAACGCTCGGCGCTGAAGATCTGGACGCTGCTGCTTGCCATCCTCACGTTCTCGCTGTCGCTGCTCGGCACCTTCCTGGTGCGCTCCGGCGTGCTGACGTCCGTGCATGCCTTCGCCACCGATCCGGCGCGCGGCGTCTTTATCCTCTGCATCCTGACGCTGTTTATCGGCGGCTCGCTGGCGCTGTTTGCGCTGCGCGCCTCGCGGCTGACCGCCGGAGGCTTGTTCCACCCGATCTCGCGCGAGGGCGCGCTCGTCCTCAACAACCTGTTCCTCACCACGGCTACCGCCACCGTGCTCGTCGGCACGCTTTACCCGCTGGCGCTTGAAGCCATCACCGGCGGCAAGATCTCGGTCGGCGCGCCCTTCTTCGACCTGACCTTCGGCCCGCTGATGCTGCCGCTGCTCGCCATCGTGCCATTCGGTCCGCTGCTGGCCTGGAAGCGCGGCGACATCCTTGCCGCCTCGCAGCGCCTGATGGCGGCCTTCGCGGTCGCGCTCGCCGCGATGCTGGTCACCGGCCTGTTCATCGATGGCGCCTCCGTCTTCGCAGCACTCGGCGTCGGCCTCGCCGTCTGGCTGGTCGCCGGCGCGCTGACCGACCTTGCGGTCAAGGCCGGCGTCGGCTCGGTGGCGCCGGCCGTCGTGCTTCGGCGCTTTGCCGGCCTGCCGCGCTCGGTCTTCGGCACCGCACTTGCCCATCTCGGCCTCGGGCTCACTCTGCTCGGCATCGTCTCCACGCTCTCCTTCGGTACCGAGAAGATTCTGACCATGCGCGCCCGCGAGACGGTGGAGCTTTCCGGCCACACGCTGCGCTTCGAAGGGCTGTTCCCGCAGAAAGGTCCTAACTTCACCGAGGATCGCGGCCGCTTCCTGCTGATTGGTGCTGACGGCAACATCGATGGCGAGATCACATCGGCGAAACGTTTCTACCCGGTGCGGCAGATGGTGACGACCGAGTCGGGCATCAGGACGCTGGGCCTCAGCCAGCTTTATCTGTCGCTCGGCGACGAGGGCAAGGACGGCTCCGTCGTCGTGCGCCTGTGGTGGAAGCCGCTGGTGACGCTGATCTGGGGCGGCGGCCTGGTGATGATGGCCGGCGCCGCCATGTCGCTGCTCGACCGGCGCCTGCGCGTCGGCGCTCCGTCTCGCCGCCGCAAGCTGGCCGCCGCTGCTGTGCCTGTGAGTCCGACATGAAGGCGAAGTTTTCGCTCGCCTCGCTGGTCCTCCTGCTGGCGCTGGTCTTCGCCGGCACGGCTCAGGCTGTGAAGCCCGACGAGGTGCTGCCCGATCCGGCGCTCGAGGCTCGCGCCCGTGCGCTTTCCGAAGGCCTGCGCTGCATGGTCTGCCAGAACCAGTCGATCGACGAATCCGACGCCGACCTTGCGCGCGACCTGCGCATCCTCGTGCGCCAGCGCCTCGTTGCCGGCGACACCGACCAGCAGGTGATGGATTACATCGTCTCGCGCTATGGCGAGTTCGTGCTCTTGAAGCCGCGCTTCAGCCTGCGCAACGCGCTTTTGTGGGGCACGCCGGCGCTTCTGCTGCTCGCCGGCGGCATCTTTATCGTACTTAGCGCCCGCTCGCGCCGCCCCGCACCGGACAACTCGCTCAGCGCCGAGGAACAGGCGGCGCTGGACAAGATGCTGCGCGACTAGCGCGCAGCTCCTCTGCCAACCGCCCAACATTACAAAATTTTCATGTACCGGAAATGGCGCCGTAATGTGCGCCGCTCTAATCCTCTTGCCCGAGGATGCTTCGTCTGAGCCGCATCCCTTCGAAAGAGGAACCGAAACCCCATGAATATTGCCCCCAATTCATATTCCGGCACCCGCAAGCGCCTGCTCGCGGCCGTCGCTTCCCTGGCTGTCGTCGGTGCGGTCGGCGCCGGCGCGCTCGCCACCGGCACTGCCCCCGTGCTGGCTGATGCGGTGCGCGTCGAGGCCCCCCAGGTCCCGAGCTTCGCCGATGTCGTCGAGCGCGTCACGCCGGCGGTGGTCAGCGTCAAGGTCAAGGCCAAGATCCAGCCGACCGCCGATGACGGCTCCAACGATCAGGACGGCTTCGACAACCTTCCCGACAATCCGCAACTGCGCCGCTTCTTCAAGCAGTTCCGTGGCTTCGGCGACCAGGGCGGCCAGTTCGGCATGCGCCGCTTCGACCATCGCAACCATGGCAATGGCGAGCCGCGTCCGGTCGCTCAAGGGTCGGGCTTCTTCATCTCCGAGGACGGCTACCTCGTCACCAACAATCACGTCGTATCGGAAGGCTCGGACTTCACCGTCGTCACCAATGACGGCAAGGAGCTCGACGCCAAGCTGATCGGCACCGATCCGCGCACCGATCTTGCGGTGCTGAAGGTCGATGGCGCCGCCAACAAATTCACCTATGTCGACTTCGCCGACGACTCCAAGATCCGCATCGGCGACTGGGTGGTGGCCGTCGGCAATCCGTTCGGCCTCGGCGGCACTGTCACGGCAGGCATCGTTTCGGCCCGCGGCCGCGACATCGGCGCCGGCCCTTATGACGACTTCATCCAGATAGACGCCTCGGTCAACCGCGGCAATTCGGGCGGTCCGACCTTCAACCTCAACGGCCAGGTGATCGGCATCAACACCGCCATCTTCTCGCCCTCGGGCGGCAGCGTTGGTATCGCCTTCGACATTCCGGCCTCGACCGCCAAGCAGGTCGTCGAAGATCTGATGAAGAACGGCTCGGTCCAGCGCGGCTGGCTCGGCGTCGAGATTCAGCCGGTGACCAAGGACATCGCCGAGTCGCTCGGCCTGAAGTCGGACAAGGGCGCGCTGGTTTCGAGTGCGCAGGACGCCGGTCCAGGCAAGAAAGCAGGCATCACCCCCGGCGATGTCATCACCCAGGTCGACGGCAAGGAAGTCGCCTCGCCGAAGGAACTCGCCCGCATGATCGGCGCCTATGCGCCTGGCAAGTCGGTCGACGTCACCGTGTGGCGCAATGGCAAGAACGAGACGGTCAAGGTCGATCTCGGCACGCTGCCTTCGAGCGACAAGCAGGCTTCGAACGAGGACAACAACAAGCAGTCGGCGCCCGCCAAGGCCGACACGCTGGCCGATCTCGGCCTCACCGTCACCAAGTCGGAAAACGGCAAGGGCCTGGTGGTGACCGATGTCGATCCGGACAGCGACGCCGCAGACCGCGGCATCCAGCCCGGCGACGTCATCACCTCGATCAATTCGGCCGAGGTGAACACCACCGACGACGTCTCCAAGGCTATGGCGGACGCTGCGAAGTCCGGTCGCAAGGCGGTGCTGATGCAGATCACCCGCGACGACGCGAACCGCTTCGTCGCGCTGCCGGTCGGCAAGGGTTGATCCGACAGAGCGGCTCATCGTTTCAGGCAAACGCAGAGCCGCTCTATCTCTTTGGTTTGACGCAATTCCTGACGGAAAATCGTTTCGCGCTTTTCCTGGAATTGCTCAGCGACTTTTCCTTGCAGCGGTTTCAACACCCCCGGGCCGCCGCCGAGACCTGCCGTGGCCGAGCACGTCAGTCAGTCATCGTGTTTCGCTCATGGCGGCAGCGGGTTTCCCATCACCCGCTGCCGCTTCACCACAAAGGTCAAGTGGAATGGCTGCCCCTCAATCTTCCGGTGAAATCGCGTATAACGGCTCCATGAAGATTCTCGTCATGGAAGACGATCGCGAGGCGGCGGACTACCTGAAGAAGGCCTTCGCCGAGGCGGGCCACACCGCCCATGTCGCCGGCGACGGCGAGACCGGCTTCGCGCTTGCTGATGCCGGCGACTATGACGTGATGGTGGTCGACCGCTTGATGCCGCGCCGCGACGGCCTGTCGGTGATCGCGGCGCTCCGCTCGCGCGGCAACACCACGCCGGTGCTGATCCTGTCAGCGCTGGGCGAGGTCGACGACCGCGTCACCGGTTTGCGCGCCGGCGGCGACGATTACCTGACAAAGCCCTACGCCTTTTCCGAACTGCTCGCCCGCGTCGAGGTGCTGAACCGCCGCGCCAGCGCGCGCGAGGCAGAGACCGTGTACCGCGTCGGCGATCTCGAGCTCGACCGCCTGTCGCATTCGGTCAAGCGCGCTGGGCGCGATATCACGCTGCAACCGCGCGAGTTCCGCCTGCTCGAATATCTGATGCGCCATGCCGGCCAGGTGGTGACGCGCACCATGCTGCTCGAGAATGTCTGGGACTATCATTTCGATCCGCAGACCAATGTCATCGACGTGCACGTCTCGCGGCTGCGCGGCAAGATAGAGAAGGGCTTCGACAAGCCGATCCTGCACACGATCCGCGGCGCCGGCTACATGCTGAAAGGCGGCTAGAGCATGATTCCGAAAGGTGGGAACCGGTTTTCGGAAAAAGATCATGCTACAACAAGGAGTTAGATCAGGATGGCGATTCAACTAATCGTCATCCTGATCTAAGAGCAAATGGCTCTTTCCCTGCCGGCCATCATGAAGACGACGGCGGCCCGGCTCTCGGCGCTTTACCTCCTGCTTTTCGCGCTCTGCGCCGTGCTGCTGGTCCTCTACATGACATCGCTGTCGGCGCGCATGCTGACCGCGCAGACCCAGGAGACCATCAACGACGAGGTGCTGGGCCTTGCCCAGGCCTACCAGCGCGGCGGCCTGCCGGTGCTGGTGCGCGTGGTCGAGAACCGCTCCCGCCAGCCCGGCGCCAACCTCTATCTGATCGCCGACGCCAACGGCCAGATTCTGACCGGCAACGTGCAGAGCCTTGAGCCTGGGGTCATCGAAACCGAGGGCTGGACAACCCGGCCCTTTTCCTATCAGCGCTTCGGCGAGGGCGAACTCGACCGGCTGCGCGGCGGAGGATCCGACCAGACCGCGCCGCCGCCCCGTGCCGGCGCGCAGTCCGAGGGCGAGAAAGGCCATAATGCGATCGCGCTGGTGCTGAGACTCCCCAACCAGATGATCATGCTGGTCGGCCGCGACCTCGGCGAGCCCGAGCGCTTCCGCGCCGTCATCCGCCGCGCGCTGACGCTGGCGCTGGGCATGATGGGGCTCGGCGGGCTCTTGATCTGGTTCTTCGTCGGGCGCGCCGCGCTGAAGCGCATCGACAGCGTCTCCGATGCGAGCCGCCGCATCATGGGCGGCGACCTTTCCGGACGGCTGCCGGTGACCGGCGCCGGCGACGAATTCGATCGCCTGTCGGAAAATCTCAACACCATGCTCGCCCGCATCGCCATGCTGAACGAGGGGCTGAAGCAGGTCTCCGACAACATCGCCCACGACCTGAAGACGCCGCTGACCAGGCTGCGCAACCGCGCCGAGGCGACGCTTGCCGGCAAGCACAAGACGGCCGACTACCGCCAGGCGTTGGAAGGCACGATCGCCGAGTCCGACCAGCTCATCAAAACCTTCAACGCCATCCTGATGATCTCGCGGCTGGAGGCCGGCTATTCCTCCGAGACGACAAGCCCGGTCGATCTAGCAGCCACGGTGAGCGACGTGGTCGAGCTCTACGAGCCGGTGGCGGAAGAGGCGGGCGTTGCCCTGGAAGCCACGGTGCCCGAAGCCATCACCATCCACGGCAACCGCGAGCTGATCGGCCAGGCGCTGTCCAACATCGTCGACAACGCGATCAAATACTCGACCGGCGCCATCGAGGACCCGAAAGTGCGCGTCACGCTGGAGCGCGCCGGCGGCGAGATCAAGCTTGTCGTTTCAGACAACGGCCACGGCATCCCCGACGATACCGACCGTGCCAGGGTCACCGAGCGCTTCGTGCGGCTGGAAAAGAGCCGCTCGCAGCCGGGCTCGGGCCTGGGCCTCAGCCTCGCCAAGGCGATCATGACTTTCCACAATGGCAGGCTTGATCTTTTGCCCGCCAATCCTGGATTGTCCGTGGTCATGAGTTTCCCGACACGGGAGACGCATTGATGGCGGCTAGGATGGCAAAGAAACAGGTCGAAACCGCATGGCAGCTCCGCCCGACGCTGGCGCTTCGCCCGTTGGATGGCGACCACGCCCGGCGGGAGTTGTCCGAGATCGCGGACGCCGCCGGGGAAGACGGCTTGACGCGGCTCGCCGCGTTCCTTGCCGGCAAGGGCACTTTGCAGGATCTGCTTGCTGCCGTTTTCGACCTGTCGCCGTTCCTGCGCGATGTGGCCCGCCGCCGCCCGGCCATTCTCGACACGCTGTTCGACCAGACGATCGAAGCGCGGCTCGACGTCATCGGCGAGGCGATCGATCGCGCGGCGCAGGCCGACAATGTCTCGGAATCGAGCCTGATGATGGCGCTCAGGCAATGGAAGACTGAGGCGCATTTCCTGATCGCGCTCGCCGACCTTTCAGGCGAAGCCGAGACCGCGCTGACGGTGCGCCGCCTCAGCAACCTCGCCGATGCCTGCACCCGCGCCGCCGTCGACTTCCTGCTGCTCGACGCGCACGGGCAGGGCAAGCTCAAGCTGCCCGAGCCGAAGGACCCCGCGCGCGGCTCGGGCTGGATCCTGCTCGGCATGGGCAAGCTCGGCGCGCATGAGCTGAACTTTTCCTCCGACATCGACCTAGTCGTCTTCTTCGATCCGGAAGCGCCGGCGGTCGTCGATCCGCTCGACGCCACGGAGTTGTTCTCGCGCCTCACCCGCCGCCTCGTGCGCATCCTGCAGGACCGCACCGAGCACGGCTATGTCTTCCGCACCGATCTGAGGCTTCGTCCCGATCCCGGCTCAACACCGTTGGCGATCCCGGTCGAGGCAGCGCTGCGCTATTACGAGGCGCGTGGCCAGAACTGGGAGCGCGCCGCTATGATCAAGGCGCGGCCGGTGGCGGGTGACCTTGCCGCGGGCGCTGCCTTCCTCAAGGAATTGCAGCCCTATGTCTGGCGCAAATACATGGACTACGCGGCGATCGCCGATGTTCATTCGATCAAGCGCCAGATCCATGCCCACAAGGGTCATGGCGAGATCGCGGTGAAGGGACACAATGTCAAGCTCGGCCGCGGCGGCATCCGCGAGATCGAGTTCTTCGTCCAGACGCAGCAGCTCATTGCCGGCGGCCGCTTTCCGGAACTGCGCGGCCGCGAGACGGTGCCGATGCTCGGCCAACTCGCGGCACGTGGCTGGATCACCGCCGACGCGCGCGATGCGCTCACCCGGCAATACTGGTTCCTGCGCAGGGTCGAGCATGCCATCCAGATGGTGGCGGACGAGCAGACGCATATCCTGCCGGAGGATGACGAGGGGCTGCAACGCATCGCGCTGATGCTGGGCTTTGCCGGCGAGGCGGAATTCGCGAAAACCTTCCGCGCCTCGCTGCAGCAGGTCGAGCGCCACTATGCGGCGCTGTTCGAGACGGCTCCCGAACTCTCGGCCGGCGTCGGCAACCTGGTCTTCACCGGCGATGTCGACGACCCCGACACGTTGCAGACCCTGCATCGCCTCGGCTTTCAGCGGCCGAGCGACATCTGCCGCGTCATCCGCGGCTGGCATTTCGGCCGCTACCGCGTCACCCAGTCGGCGGAGGCGCGCGAGCGGCTGACGGAGCTGACGCCGGCGCTGCTGAAGGCCTTCGGCCAGACCCGCCGCGCCGACGAAGCGCTGATACGCTTCGACGAGTTCCTCGCCGGCCTGCCGGCCGGCATCCAGCTCTTCTCGCTTTTGCAATCCAATCCGGCGATGCTCAAGATGATGGCGACGATCATGGGTGCTGCGCCGCGGCTCGCTGCCATCATCACGCGCCGGCCGCATGTCTTCGACGGCCTGCTCGACCCGGCGCTGCTTACCGAACTGCCGGACCGGGCCTATCTTTCGGCGCGGCTTGCCGCCTTCATCGAGGGCGACCGCGCCTATGAGGATGTGCTCGACCGGCTGCGCACCTTCGCCTCCGAGCAGAAATTCCTGATCGGCGTACGCCTGCTTGCGGGCTCGATCGATCCCGCGCGGGCGGGGCGCGCCTTCTCCGATCTTGCGGACCTTACCATAGAGGCCGCACTTAACGCCGTCACGACGGAGTTCGCGCAGCGCCATGGCAGTATCGCCGGGGGCCGGGTGGCGCTGCTCGGTATGGGCAAGCTCGGCAGCCGCGAGCTCACTGCCGGCTCGGATGTCGACCTCATCCTGCTCTACGACCACGACGTGGATGCGGAGGAATCCGACGGCGCAAAGCCGCTTGCGACCTCGCACTACTATGCCCGTAAGACGCAGCGGCTGATCGCCGCCGTCTCGGCGCCTACGGCCGAAGGCGTGCTTTACGAGCTCGACCTTCGCTTGCGCCCCTCCGGCAACAAGGGGCCGGTCGCCACCCATATCGACGCCTTCAAGAAATATCAGCGCCAGGACGCCTGGACATGGGAGCACATGGCGCTGGCAAGAGCCCGCGCCATTGGCGGCGATGCTGAACTCTGCGCGGAGGTCGAGGAGGATATCGCGGCGGTTCTCGCGCAGCCGCGCGACGGCGCTAAGGTGAAGGCGGATGCTTCAGAGATGCGGGCGCTGATCGAGAAGGAAAAGCCGCCGCGCGATCTCTGGGACATCAAGCTGATCCCGGGCGGCCTCATCGACCTCGAATTCATCGCCCAGGTCGCCATCATCACCGGTAATGTCGAGCCCGGCCGTCGGGTCACGGCGACCGCCGATGTGCTGGCGCGACTCTCCCCCGGTTTCGCGGCTCCCGGTGTCCGGCAGGAACTCTGCGACGCCTGGCGGCTCTATCTTGCGCTGACGCAGATGATCAGGCTTTGCCTTACCGGAGAGTTCCAGCGCGACGACGTGCCGCCCGGGCTTTCGGATCTGCTTTTGGCGGCCACCGACCTGCCGGATTTCGGCGTGCTGGAAGCACACCTCAAGGAGACGTCGCTGAAGGTCAGGAGAGATTTCGACCGTCTGCTTCGTGCGGGAACGTCGTCGTCAACCGCATTGCCGCCATGATTCCTCGGGTGGCACATTAGCCACAGTTAATATTAATCGGCAACCCGGTCTTGCGCCATTGGCAAAGGTGTCCCGTAATGGGTCAATGGGTCTGGCACCGCAATTGCACTGTCAGCAATGCCGGGGTCAATCATCACCCCGACGAAGGGGGGCCCCGCCGCTTCGCAAATGGAGCGGCGGGTTCTTTTAACGCCTGATTTGACAGCCGCCTACATCGCCAAAACCTGGGGGCAATGTGCAACTATGGAACTTCCGAAATTCTTGGTGGGCATGTTCGCGACGTCATTCATCGTCGCGATCTGGGCTGACAAAGCAACTGGTTCCGTCTGGACGGCGCTCGGATGGGCAATGCTGGCCATGGTCATTCTGCAGGTCGGATATATCGGCTTGGTCGTCGGCTTGATCTATAGGCGGGCATCGAAAGGTGCCGACGCAAGCCCGGCATCGGCAGCCGTAAACGATTTAAACCCTACTGGCTCAGTTTAGCGGCCCGACAGTCCGTTGGGGTGGGTTTGACCGACCGCCGGGCCTGACCGGCGCGGGGGCAAGCCGGCTAAGTCAACCGTAATATTAGCAACTCCGCAATAAAATCCGGAGCGGACGTTTTCCCTGTTTTGGGCAGTACAGCGGGCGCTGTCCCGCCGCGTTCAGAAATTCCAGATTCCGAACTAGCCTAAGCCGCCACCTTCACCGTCGTCGGCGATTTCTTGAGCGGGATACGCACCGACACGATGGTGCCGACGCCT
Source organism: Mesorhizobium album (assembly GCF_033977205.1). NCBI lineage: Bacteria > Pseudomonadati > Pseudomonadota > Alphaproteobacteria > Hyphomicrobiales > Phyllobacteriaceae > Mesorhizobium > Mesorhizobium album. The sequence goes on from NZ_JAVIIW010000028.1 coordinate 60,550, forward strand.
TCGGTCGAGCGGATCTTCAGCGCGCCGCCCTGCAGTTCGGCGAGCGAGCGCGAGATGGCCAGCCCGAGGCCGGACCCGGTATGGTTCTTGGAGAACTGGTTCTGCACCTGCTCGAACGGCCGCCCGAGCTTGCTCAGCGCCTGCTTCGGGATGCCGCAGCCATTGTCCTCGATGGTGAGCACCAGTGCGCCCGACGCGCTGCGCGCCCTCACCGTGATCTTGCCGCCCTGTCCGGTGAACTTCACCGCATTGGAAAGGAGGTTGATGGCGATCTGCTTGATCGCGCGGCGGTCGGCATAAAGCCGCATGGAGTCGGCGATGCGCGTTTCCACCGTGATCGACTTTTCCGCCGCCTGCAGCGAGATGACGCGCACAGTCTCCTTGATCAGCGGGCAAAGGTCGATCTCCTCACGGTCGAGCGAGAACTGGCCGGCCTCGATCTTCGACATGTCGAGGATGTCGTTGATGACGCCAAGCAGGTATTTGCCGCTGCCGTTGATGTCGCTGGCATATTCCTCGTAGCGCGGCGAGCCGAGCGGTCCGAACAATCGCTGTTCCATCAGTTCGGAAAAGCCGATGATGGCGTTGAGCGGCGTGCGCAGCTCATGCGACATGTTGGCGAGGAATTCGGACTTCGCCCGGTTGGCCGCCTCGGCGCGCTCGGTCTCCTTCATGTATTTGCGGTTGAGCTCGACAAGTTCCTTGGCGCGTTCCTCCTCGGCGCGGCGGGCGAGGCTGAGGTCATGAATCGTCGCCATCAGGCGGCGCTCGCTGTCGACCAGCTTTTCCTGGTGCAGCTTGATCTGGGTGATGTCGGAGCCGACCGAGACGATGCCGCCGTCCCTGGTCCTGAGCTCGTTGACCTGCAGCCACCGGCCGTCCGCCAACTGTCTCTCAATGGTGATGCCGCCATGCGGGCCGTTGGCATTGGCGAGCCTGCGCTCCGAGGCGAAGGCGAGCATGCGCTCCTCCAGCATCTCGCGGGTCGCGCCCGGCACCACGTCGCGGTCGGAGAGCCCGTTGTCTTTCTGGAATTTGGAGTTGCACATGATCAGCCGCTCGGTGGCGTCCCACAGCACGAAGGATTCGTTGATGTTCTCGATTGCTGTCCTCAGCCGCATGTCCGCCGCTTCGGAGCGCAGCGCCAGATGCCGCTGCTCGGTGACGTCGACGGCGATGCCGATCAACTGGATCTCCGGCGCTTCCGGATCGATCACCTGGGCGCGGGCGCGCATCCACACCCATTGCCCGTCGGCGTGGCGCATGCGGAAGACCTGGTCGATATGGTCGATCTCACGCTCGACGATGCGGTTGGCGAGCTCGAAGAGATCGCCGTCGTCGGGATGGATGATCTCGTCGACCTCGCCGAAGGACAGCATCGTGTCGCAAGGCTCGTAGCCCAGCATGTCGTACATCGAGCGTGACCAGTACATCTTGCCGCGCACCATGTCCCAGTCCCATAGGCCGCAGCGGCCGCGCACCAGCGCCATGTCGATGCGCTGATGTGCCTCGAGATAGATGCGGTCGGCCGCCTGGGCGCGCGCCGCCTGGCCGAAATAGGCATAGAGGATGACGATCAGCACGCCGGCCGTCAGCACGAACAGCGTGACGTTGAGCGACACCGTCTTGCGCCAGCCATCGAACACCGCCTCCTTGGGCACAAGTGCGGCCGCGGCGTTCTTGCGGTCGCCCGTGAGGCTGACGGCGGCGAACCAGTCCTTGCCGCCGATGCTGACATCCATCACGCCTGCGCGGTCGCCGAACATGAACAGCGGCTGTCCGCCGAGCACCAGGCTGTCCAGCGAGCGTCCCTTCCAGCCGGTCGACAGCGGCGACACCGCGAGGATCTTGAAGGCGCCGTCGCTGACGGCCAGCACATGGCTGCGGCCCATGGCGCCCTGACGGCTGGTGTTTTCCAGAAGGTCCATCGCGTTGGCGCCGGCCGCGTTCGGGTCCGCGGTGATCGCCTGCGCCATCTGCCCGGCGGCTAAAGCCAGCACCGCCTTGGCGTTGCGTTCGACCTCGTCGCGCTCGTTGACCAGCGACAGGAAGCGTAGCGCGGCGATGACGATGAGGAAGATGATGATCAGCGCCGGGATCGAGCGGCGCAGCAGCGGCTCCGCCGCCAGCAGCCGCTGATAGGCTGGCTCGGCGATCAGGCGCGCATTGCCGGCGAGCCCGTCGCCCCTTGCCTCGCGACGCGCAAAAGCCTTCCCTCCGGGCGCGCCCCACGCGTCCGTCTTGGCCATGAATGGCACTCCCCGATTTGCCGCATACTTGACGATCCGGCTACGCCGCACGCCCGAATCGTCAGTAAAGAATCAAAGGTGATTCGCCTTGTCCAGAGGCGCGGCCAAAAAAGATTAAAAGTTGATTGAAATTGGCGCTTTTCCCTTCTCCCACAAGAAGGGGAGAAGGAGGGAGCTACGCCAGCGTCCGCTCCACGATATCGCGCAGATCCGCCGAAAGGTTCTCGGCATTTGCCATGTGCAGCAGCGCCTGCCGCGCCTTGTTCTGCCGGACCGGTTCCAGCGAGCGCCAGGACCGCATCGCCGTCGCCAGCCTTGCCGCCACCTGCGGGTTGCGCTTCTCGACCTCCAGCACGGTCTCGGCGAAGAAGCGGTAGCCCTGGCCGTCGGCGCGATGGAAGCCGGTCTGGTTGGCGCTGAAGAAGGTGCCGATCAGCGAACGCACCCGGTTCGGGTTGGTGATCGAGAAGGCGGGATGCTGCATCAGCGCGCGCACCTTTTCGACGGTCAGCGCGCCGGGCACGCCGGCCTGGATCTGGAACCATTTGTCGAGCACCAGCGCGTCGCCGCGATATTTCAGTTCGAAGCCTGCCAGCGCCTCTTCCGCCTCAGGAGAGCCGGCATGGCGGTGCGCCAGCACGGTGAGCGCCGCGGCGCGGTCGGTCATGTTGGTTGCCGCCCGGAAATGCGCCGCCGCAAGCGCCGCCCCCTCAGGCAGCAGCGACAGGTAATCGAGCAGGATGTTGCGCAGCGCGCGTCGGCCGGCGCTCGCCGCGTCGGGCGTGAACGGGCCCTTGTCGGCAAGGCTGTGGTAAAGCGCCGAGAAGGTCTCGCGGCTTACCTTGGCGACCGTTGCCGCCAGCGCCTCGCGGGCGGCGAAGACGGCGTCGGGGTCGATGCCCTTGCCGATATCGCGGGCGATGTCCGCCTCGCCGGGCAGCGCCAGCGCCAGCGCCCGGTAGGCCGGCTCCAGCGTCTCGTCGCCGGCGATCCCGCCGGCAAGCTCGGCGAGACTTGCTGCGAAGGCCGGCTCCTTGCCGCCCAGCACCTGGCGGAAGGCCGCGATCAGCGCGTCGGTGAGCAGCGTGTTGACAGCCTGCCAGCGCGAGAAAGAGTCGCTGTCATGGCTGGCGAGGAAGAACTGGTCGTCGGCCTTCTGCTGCACCGAGAGCGTGATCGGCGCCGAGAATCCGCGGTTGAGCGACAGCGAAGGTCGCTCTGCAACGCCTGAGAAGCGCACCGTGTGCCGCCGCTTGCGCACATGGATGACGCCGTCCTCGACGGCGGCGCCATCGACGGCTGCCCAAGTGACAGGCTTGCCGCCGGCACCGACCAGGCCGAAGGCCAGCGGAATATGCATCAGCCGCTTGCGGCTTTCCGACGGTGTCGGCGGCACCGACTGTTCGATCTCCAGCGTGAATGTCTTGGCCGCCGCATTGTGGGAGGAACTGACCATCAGGTTCGGCGTGCCGGCCTGGTGGTACCAGAGCGCGAACTGCGCAAGGCCTCGTCCGGAGACGTCCTCGAACACTTTGAGGAAATCCTCGATCGTCGCCGCCTCGCCGTCATGCCGCTCGAAATAGAGGTCCATGCCGGCGCGGAACGCCTCGGGCCCAAGAATGGTGCGGATCATGCGCACCACTTCCGAACCCTTCTCGTAGACGGTTGCGGTGTAGAAGTTGTTGATCTCGCGGTAGCGGCGCGGCCGCACGGGGTGCGCCAGCGGCCCCTGGTCCTCGGGGAACTGATGCGCGCGCAGCGTGCGCACCTCGGCGATGCGCTTCACCGCGCGCGAGCGCTGGTCGGCGGAGAATTCGTGGTCGCGGTAAACGGTCAGCCCTTCCTTCAGGCAGAGCTGGAACCAGTCGCGGCAAGTGATCCTGTTGCCGGTCCAGTTGTGGAAATATTCATGCGCTATGATCGCCTCGATATTGGCGAAGTCGGCGTCCGTCGCGGTCTCTTCGTCGGCCAGCACGTATTTGTCGTTGAAGATGTTGAGGCCCTTGTTCTCCATCGCGCCCATGTTGAAGTCCGACACGGCGACGATGTTGAAGACGTCGAGATCGTATTCGCGGCCGAAGGCTTCCTCGTCCCATTTCATCGAGCGCTTCAACGCGTCCATCGCATAGCCGGCGAGCCGCTCCTTGCCCGGCTCGACATAGATGCCGAGCTCGACCGTGCGGCCCGACATGGTGGTGAAGCTGCCCGCCACCTTGCCGAGCGCGCCCGCCACCAGCGCGAAGAGATAGGAGGGTTTTGGGAAGGGATCGTGCCAGACGGCATAGTGCCGGCCGTCGGTGAGCACGCCATTTTCGACGGGGTTGCCGTTGGAGAGCAGCAGCGGCGCTTCGTTGTGGGGCGCCTCGATGCGGACCGTGTAGATGGAGAGGATGTCGGGCCGGTCGAGGAAATAGGTGATGCGGCGAAAGCCCTCGGCCTCGCATTGCGTGCAATAGACATTGTTCGAGCGGTAAAGCCCCATCAGCGCCTCGTTGCGCGACGGCGCGATCTCGGTCTCGAGGCGAAGCTCGAAGCTGCGCGCCGCCGGCGGCTTCGCAATGGTCAGCTGGTCCGGCGTCGCCTCATAGTGGGCCGGCGCGAGAGCCTTGCCGTCGACGGCGATACCGAGCAGCGTCAGGCCGTCGCCGTCGAGCACCAGCGGCGCGGAGGCGGTAATGCCTTCGCGCCGCTCGACGGTGAGAACGGCAGTGACGCGCGTCGCATCGGGAGACAGGCGGAAGTCGAGGCTGATCCGCGGAATGAGATAGTCGCTGGGGCGATAGTCTTCGAGCTTGAAGACATGTCCGGTATCGGTGCGCATTCCGTCGGTTTTCCTGTCGATCTCGGACCGCAGGATGTTGCTGGTCCAGGAATTTTGAAAGCCCGCGCTCTTTACACGAAACGGTCACTCGACAAAACTGCGCCGGGGTCTATTTCTGGGCTTCGTTCTCCGATCATCGTCACGAGGCAGGGATGACCGTCGTCACACCGAAACTCGGCATGGGCGCAGCCGTGCTGCCGCCCGCGCGCTTCCGGGCGGCGATCCGGGACGCGGTGGCAAAGTGAGCACCGGAGCGGGATCGGATAGCGAAGCGCCCGGCGATCACGCCGGCGGCCACGGCACGCTGCGCGGCATCGCGCTGAAGATCGTCTCGGTGGCGGTCTTCGTCGGCATGTCGACCTGCATCAAGGCGGCAGGCTCCGTGCCCGCGGGCCAGATCGTCTTCTTCCGCTCCTTCTTCGCCATATTCCCGATCGTCGCCTTCCTTGCCTTCAAGGGACAGCTCGACACGGCATTCGCGACGAAACGGCCGTTCAACCACATCGCGCGCGGCGTCGTCGGTGTCGGCGCTATGGGGCTCGGCTTCGTCGCGCTGACCAGGCTGCCGCTGCCGGAAGCGATCACGCTCAATTACGCGCAGCCGCTCTTGGTCGTGGTGTTCTCCTCGGTCTTCCTCGGCGAGTCGATCCGGGTCTACCGCTGGAGCGCGGTCGCCGTCGGCCTCATCGGCGTGCTCATCATCTCCTGGCCGGAACTGACGCTGTTGAATTCGGACGAGGCGCTCGACGACCAGGAGGTGCTGGGCGTGATGGCGGCCCTGATCGCCGCGGCGATCTCGGCCGTCGCCATGTTGCTCGTGCGCAATCTCGTGCAGACCGAGAAGACGGCGACCATCGTGCTGTGGTTCTCCTCGACGGCGAGCGCGCTCGCGCTCTTCACGCTGCCTTTCGGCTGGCAGATGCTCACTCCGGCTCAGGCCGCCCTGCTGATCGCCGCCGGCTTCTGCGGCGGGCTCGGCCAGATCCTGATGACGTCCGCCTACCGCCATGCCGAGGCTTCCGTCGTGGCGCCCTTCGAATACACCTCGATGATCCTCGGCGTCGTGGTCGGCTATTTCGTGTTCGGCGATGTCACGTCGCTGAACACGCTGATCGGCGGCGTCATCGTGGTGGCCGCCGGCATCTTCATCATCTGGCGCGAAAGGCAACTTGGCCTCGAGCGCACGCGCACCCGGAGAGCCACTCCGCCGCAGGGGTGAACGAGATCGCCGGTATGTCATCAAGTTCACTGATGTTTCTCAGTCGATGAGGAATTTGAAAATGAATGGCAAAGAGCGCCCTTACGTCCTGCACACGAACCGAGAACTTGCGATGGTGCTTGCCGGAGCCAAGCCGTTGGCTGTGTTTGCTCATGAGCGGGTGGACGGGTTCGAAAAATCTGACGCACTAGCCAATCAGGACTTCGCGCCGCACATCGCAGACGGGACGCTTTCGGAGCATGTGAAGACCATCACGATCTCTCTGCCGAGCGGTGCTGCGTTGGATATCGATTACTGGTTTTACACGCTCAAGGGCGAGGAATGGCGGGTCGAAGCGTATTGGCTGCTGATCGAGCTTCTCCACCGCAATGCCTGGTCGCCACAATTCGAATGGTTAGTAGGAAAGCTGCTCGGCTATACCGATCAGGAGAATATTTTGCATCTTTTGAAGACCTATCCGGAAGATCGGTGGGTTGCCGAGATTTGTGGGTCGCAAGATTCGTGACCGGCGGCTGACACGCAGCTAGCCGTTTGCAGCTAGCCGTTTATCGTGTCGCCCGTTCCTTCGCCAGCCGCACCAGCACCGTCCGCGTCTGCTCGTCGGCAGGGAAAAAAGATTCGATCGCCAGTTCCGACAGCGTGACATCGAGTGGCGTGCCGAACACGGTGATGGTGCTGATGAAGGAGAGCACCGCATCGCCATGCGCGAGTCTGAGCGGATGGACGATGCCACTCGGCTCGACCGGCGCTGGCCGGCTGCTCCTCAGCCCGGACGGATAGGCGCGCAGCTCGCGTTCCAGCTCGATCAGCACTGGATCGCCGGTGGCGTCGTTCTGGTGCTTCAGGCGCTCCAAAAGATGCGCCCGCCATTCCGCGAGATTGACGATGCGCGGCGCCACACCACTCGGATGCAGGCTGAGCCTGAGCACATTGACCGGCGGCTTGAGCAGCGCCGGCTCGGAAACATCGGCGAGAAACGGGCCGATCGCCGCGTTGGCGGAGACAAGGTTCCAGTGCCGGTCCACGGCCAGCGCCGGGAAGGGCTCGTGGCCCTTGAGCACCGTCTCGACCGCGGCAAGCGCCGGTGCCAGCGTCGCATCGGTCAGCGGCCTTTCGCTGAAGCTCGGCGCGAAGCCTGCCGCGAGCAGGAGCTGGTTGCGCTGGCGCAGCGGGATCGAGAGCTGCTCGGCCAGATGCAGCACCATCTCGCGCGATGGCTGGGCGCGCCCGCTTTCGACGAAGGAAAGATGCCGCTGCGAGATATCGGCTTCCATAGCGAGGTCGAGCTGGCTCATGCGGCGGCGCGTACGCCATTCGCGAATGAGGCTGCCGGCGGAGATTTCGGATGTGGTCATGAGGGATGAGTAGGGCGGCGGGCGTCTCGTTTCAATTACCTGGGAGGTCATAGCTCCCCCTTCTCCCCTTGTGGGAGAAGGTGTCGCCGAAGGCGACGGATGAGGGGTGCTGGCCAGAGTGAGACGATGGAAATTTGGCACGATACGCCTTAGCGACGAAAGTCGCCGCCAAGCTGGAACACCCCTCATCCGTCTCGGCGCTGCGCGCCGATCACCTTCTCCGACAAGGGGAGAAGGGAGGCGTCATCCCAGCGCCCTCAACCTCGCCTTCACCTCGAGGAAATCCCGCCAGGCCAGCTTCTTGTGCGCCGGTGTCCTCAGCAGGTAGGCCGGGTGCAGTGTGGGCATGGCGGGAATGGCCGTGCCCGATGCGGTCGTGTGGACGCGCCAGTTGCCGCGCAGTCTTAAGATCCCCTCCGTCGTGTTGAGCAGGGTCTTGGCCGACGGCCCGCCGAGATTGATCAGCACCTTCGGATTGACCAGCTCGATCTGCCTTTCGATGAAGGGCCGGCAGATCTCGGTCTCGTGCGGTGTCGGTGTGCGGTTTCCCGGCGGCCGCCACGGGATGACGTTGGCGATATAGGCGGAATTGCGGTCGCGGCCGATCGCCGCCAGCATGCGGTCGAGCAGCCGTCCTGAGCGGCCGACGAAGGGCAGGCCTTCGAGGTCCTCGTCGCGGCCCGGCGCCTCGCCGACCAGCATCAGCTCGGCATTGGGATTGCCATCGGCGAAGACCAGGTTCTTGGCGGTGAATTTCAGATTGCAGCCGTCGAAGGCCGCCATATGCTGGCGCAATTCCTCAAGCGTCGAAGCGCTCGCCGCCAGCTGCCGGGCGAGCAGGACCTGCCCTTCGTCGGGCACCGCGGCGGTGGCGGGTCGAGCGGGGGCGTCCGGGATCTTGCTCGCGTCCAGGCTGAATGACGCTGCCGATGTCTCCGGCGCCTTGCTTGATTCCGGGCCCGACTGAGGTGGCGGTCGCCTGTCGGACCGGCTTTCACGAACGGGTGCGGCCGGCACCGGCGCGCGCTCGGCCTGCTTCGGTCGCACCTCCGCGAACCGGTTGATGGGCGCGTCTTCCAGCGCCTCGTCGACGCCGGCGCTGGCATAGAAGGCGAGCAGCTCGGCGATATCGACCGGGTTGTTGGGAGAGGCGGCAGTCATGGCGCCACCATTGTCCGCGCGGTGGTGAATTGCAACCTCGGCGACGCAATCTCCCCCTCGAGAGGGAAGATTACCCCGTCGGAATCCGCGGATCCTGCACCAGATAGAACGTCCAACGCGGGGTGTAGTCGGTGATCAGGAACTCGAAGGTCGCCGTCTTCAGCGGGTCGACCTTGCCGTTCTTGAACAAGAGCCGGTCGTAGGGTTCGAACTCGCGGTCGAAATCGGCGAAATTGCTCGAGGCGATGTTGTCGGGCGTCTTGTTGCGCTGGTCGAAGGAGAGACCATCGCCGAACACGCTCGGCTGGTCGAGGATCTCCTGCAGCTCGAACTGGAATTCCACCCAGGGCAGCGCGCTGTTGTTGAGAACGTCGATGCGCATGTACATGACGCCATTGGCGAAGTCGCCCACCTTGCCGAAGGCCTCGATCGGCCGGGTGGCGCGGATTGTCAACGTCACCGGTGTCGCCGAATTGAGCTCTTCCGTAACGACCAGCGGGTCCTCCTTGGTACCGATTCCGGAGGCGCCGGTGATGCGGAAGCCGCCGAGCTCGTCGGAAAAGGAATAGGCGCCGGTCGCCCACACTTTCTGCGGATCGGCCTGGGCGGTGCCAAGCGAAAAGAGGAGCGGAAGAACCGCGCGGCAGAGCACGCCGGGCGTGAAGAGTAAGCGCTTCAATGAAAAGCCGGATGGCTCGAGAGTGCGCATGGGTCAAGTATTGCCAATAAGCAAGCCGTCGAACAATTAAAAACGTGCGCCGGCCGGCTCCGCTTCCAATCGAATTGCCGCGGCCGATGCTTTGCCTGGCTGTCACGGAAGAGTCTTCAGCGCGCAAAACCGCGACTTTTTGTCGAAATCGGCTTTGTCACGACAGCACCCGTTTCGCGTCGCGAATTGATGCGCTATGCAGCGCGTGAGCCAGCAGAATGCTAGAATATGGCGAGCCAGTGAGAGGCCGATGAGCGAAATCGAACGCGAGAGCATGGAATTCGACGTGGTGATCGTCGGCGCCGGTCCGGCCGGCCTTGCCGCGGCGATCCGTTTGAAGCAGCTCAATCCCGACCTTTCCGTGGTCGTGCTGGAAAAGGGCGGCGAGGTCGGCGCCCATATCCTGTCCGGCGCCGTGGTCGATCCGGTCGGCATCGACCGCCTGCTGCCGGGCTGGCGCGAGGAGGAGGGGCATCCGCTCAAGACGCCCGTCACCGACGATCATTTCCTGGTGCTGGGTCCCGCCGGCTCGTTCCGCCTGCCCAACTTCCTGATGCCGCCGCTGATGAACAATCACGGCAACTTCATCGTCTCGCTCGGCAATGTCTGCCGCTGGCTGGCGACCAAGGCCGAGGCGCTCGGCGTCGAGATCTATCCGGGCTTTGCCGCGGTAAGCCTCGTCTACAACGAGGCGGGCGCCGTCACCGGCGTCATCACCGGCGACATGGGCGTTGAGAAGGACGGCACGCATGGCCCGGCTTACGCGCCCGGCATGGCGCTGATGGGCAAATATGTGCTGATCGGCGAGGGCGCGCGCGGCTCTTTAGCCAAGCAGCTGATCGCCAAATACAAACTTTCCGAAGGCCGCGAACCCGGCAAATACGGCATCGGCCTCAAGGAACTCTGGCAGGTCAAGCCGGAGAACCACAAGCCGGGGCTGGTGCAGCATTCCTTCGGCTGGCCGCTCGACATGAAGACCGGCGGCGGCTCCTTCCTCTACCATCTGGAGGACAACCAGGTTGCGGTCGGCTTCGTCGTCCACCTCAACTACAAGAATCCCTGGCTCTCGCCCTTCGAGGAGTTCCAGCGCTTCAAGACGCATCCGGCAATCAGGGGCACCTTTGAGGGCGCCAAACGGATCGGCTATGGCGCGCGCGCCATCACCGAGGGCGGCTGGCAGTCGGTGCCAAAGCTCTCCTTCCCGGGCGGCGTGCTGATGGGCTGCGCGGCAGGCTTCGTCAATGTGCCGCGCATCAAGGGCTCGCACAATGCGGTGCTGTCCGGCATGCTGGCGGCCGAGCATGTCGCGGACGCCATCGCTGCCGGCCGCGCCAATGACGAGCTTGCCTCTTATGAAGGAGCCTGGCGCGGCAGCGACATCGGCAAGGACCTGAAAAAGGTGCGCAACGTCAAGCCGCTGTGGTCGCGCTTCGGCACCGTCGTCGGCGTCGGCATCGGCGGCCTCGACATGTGGCTGAACACGCTGTTCGGCTTCTCGCCCTTCGGCACGCTGAAGCACGGCAAGGCCGATTATGCGACGCTCGAGCCAGCGTCCAAGCATCAGAAGATCGCCTATCCGAAGCCGGATGGCGTCTTGACCTTCGACCGGCTCTCCTCGGTGTTCCTGTCCAACACCAACCATGAGGAAAACGAGCCTGTCCACCTTATCGTCGGCGACGCGGCGCTGCAGCAGCGCTCCGAGCACGATGTCTTCGCAGGACCCTCGACCCGCTACTGCCCGGCCAGCGTCTATGAATGGGTGGACAAGGACGGCAATGCCGCCGCCGATCCGTCGGCCAAGGATGTGCGCTTCGTCATCAACGCGCAGAACTGCGTCCACTGCAAGACCTGCGACATCAAGGACCCGAACCAGAACATCAACTGGGTGCCGCCACAAGGCGGCGAAGGCCCGGTCTACCAGGGCATGTGAGCCCCACGCCCGACCGGGCCGTCTCGACCGCCGCCAAAGGAAAATGCCGGCGAAGGCCCGGTCTACCAGGGCATGTGAGCCCCACGCCCGGCCGGGCCGTCTCGACCGCTGCCAAAGGAAAATGCCGGCGAAGGCCGGTCCACCAAGGCACGTAGAGGGCAATTGCCAAAGGCCTTGCGCTGCCCTTCACCCATACCGTGAGCAAAGGGTCGGCGCCTGCGGCGGTGCAGGTTGCGACAGCGCAACCTCAAGGCCGTTGAATCCGCCGCCTGCTTGTGTTTCCTTTCCCGGAGGATAGGGAGGAGACAGCCATGCGCTTGGCGGTTCTGACATGCCTTGTCGCCATGGGCGCGCTGTGCGCGCCGCAGGCTTCGGCCGGCACCCGAGTGCTGGTCCAGACACACACCTACGACATTGCCGGCAATTCCGGCGCGGCGCTGATCGAGGCCATGGACAGCAAAGGTCCCAAGCATGGCTTCATGACGCATGCTATCGCCCAGACCGCCTATACGGTCGACTGGGAGCTTGGCGTTGTCCAGGACCAGGGTTCCTGCCGGATACGGCAGGCAAACGGCACGCTCAATCTCACCTACACTTTTCCGCGCGTCGCATCGCTGGTGACGCCGGCACTGAAGAAGCGCTGGAACCAGTTCTTCGCCGGGGTGCGTGCCCATGAGGAGACCCACGGCCGCGTCGCCAGGGAGATGATGCGCGTCACCGAGCGGTCGATCACCGGTATCACGGTCGCCGACGATCCCTCCTGCTATAAGACGCGCAGCGAGGCGCGCCGTCGTATCCAGGCCGCCTATGCCGAATACGAGGCCAAGCAAAACGCTTTCGATGCCCGTGAGCACCGCGACGGCGGCCATGTCGAGCATCTGATTGCGGCGTTGATGAAGCCTTAGCAGGGCAGAGGGGGGCGCGAAGGAATGCGACGCTAACCGCCCGTCTTGCCAAGTTGTGCATTCGCCGCCAGCGCCGACACATGCTTGTCCTCAGGCTGTCTGTCGTCGGGCCGCACCGAGAACTCCACCAGCACCGGCAGATGATCCGAGCCGGTGTCTTCCAGCCGCGTCGCCGAATGGATCGTCACGCCGCCCTTGCTGAACACCTGGTCGATCGGCAGGCCTGCATAGCGCCGTAGGAAGTCGGGCAATTTCCTGTAGATCCAGGTCGATCCCGCCGACGGCATCACGGACAGCCCGCCGAGCGCGGCGACGCGCCTTACCGCCGCGCTCCACGGCACGGCGTTGCAATCGCCGGCCATGATCGCGGTTTCGCCGAGGGCGGCAAGCGGCGCCGCCAGCTCGCCTATCTGCCAGGACTGCTCGCGCGGCCAGGGCCAGCTCAAATGGATCGCGGCGACGTCGACGCCGGTGCCGCCGAAATCGATCGTTGCGGTCGCCATCGCGCCACGCGGCTCGCAATGCGGCGCGGTGCCGGCGGCAAAGGGCCGCCGCGACAGCAGCGCGACGCCGAATATGCCATTGGGATAGGCGCAAAGGATGCGGTACGGATAGGCGCTGGTGATATAGCCGAGCTCTCTCGCCCACATCCCCGACACCTCGTCGAGGGTGATCACATCGGGATTGGTGCGGCCGATCAGCGACAGCACCTTCTTCGGCGTCGGATTGTTGAAGCGGAGGTTCATCTGCAGCAGGCTGTAGGCGATCCGATCGGCCGGCCTTGCGACCGCCGGCTGCGGCCACAGCCTGGGCAGGGCGCTCGCCGTCGTGACGAGGCAGGCGACGGCGAAGAGCAGTGCTGCCGCCGCCTGCAGCCGGTACGAACTGGCAAGCAGCGGCAGGGCCAGCAGTGCCGTCAAGATGCTAAGATGAATGCGGAAATGCGAGAAGGAATCGAGTGCCGGATGCAGCGCGCCGAAGAACCCGGCCAGCAGCGCGGCCGAGAGTGCCGTCATCGCCAGGAATGCCACCCCAGCCGTCATATTCGAGCGCGCGCCGCCTGTTGTCATCTTGCTCTTGGTCTGCCGAATGCCGCCGGCAATCTGTTCGGCCTGCTTATCGGCCAAATTGCGGCCTGAGCAGGTGACGGATTGCCTCTGCTATTGGAAGGCTGTCTCGGAGAAGCTTCTGAGCTTGCGCGAATGCAGCCGCTCCATCGGCATTTCGGCCAGCTTCTCCATCGCCCTGATGCCGATGGTGAGATGCTGTGCCACCTGCCGCTTGTAGAACTCCGTCGCCATGCCGGGCAGCTTCAACTCGCCATGCAGCGGCTTGTCTGAGACGCAAAGCAGCGTCCCGTAAGGCACGCGGAAGCGGAAACCGTTGGCGGCGATCGTCGCCGATTCCATGTCGAGCGCGATGGCGCGCGACTGCGACAGGCGCTGCACCGGTCCGCGCTGGTCGCGCAGCTCCCAGTTGCGGTTGTCGATGGTGGCGACGGTGCCGGTGCGCATGATGCGCTTGAGGTCGTATCCCGAAAGCCCCGTCACTTCGGCGACCGCCTCCTGCAGCGCCACCTGGATCTCGGCCAGCGGCGGGATCGGCACCCAGACCGGCAGGTCGTCGTCGAGCACATGGTCTTCGCGCACATAGGCATGCGCCAGCACATAATCGCCCAGCGCCTGCGTGTTGCGCAGGCCGGCGCAGTGGCCGAGCATCACCCAGGCATGCGGCCGCAGCACCGCAATATGGTCGGTGATGGTCTTGGCGTTGGACGGGCCGACGCCGATATTGACCATGCTGATGCCGCCATGGCCGGGCTTCTTCAGGTGATAGGCCGGCATCTGCGGCAGACGCTGCGGAGGCGTGCCTTCGCTCGGCGTGCTGGCTCCGGGCATTGTCACCACATTGCCTGGTTCAACGAATTCGCTGTAGCCGCCACCGCCGCTCGCCATCAGGTCGCGGGCCCGCGCCACGAACTCGTCGATATAGAACTGGTAGTTGGTGAACAGCACGAAATTCTGGAAATGCTGCGGACTGGTCGCCGTGTAGTGCGTCATTCGGTGCAGCGAATAGTCGATGCGCTGCGCGGTGAACGGCGCCAGCGGCCTCGGCTCGCCATACGCCACCTCGAAGGTGCCGTTGGCGATCTGGTCGTCGGTGCCGTCGAGGTCCGGCACGTCGAACAGATCGCGGATCGGCCGCTTGATGCGTTCGGCGGCGGCGCCGTCGACATAGGTGCCTTCCAGGAAGGCGAAATGCAGTGGGATTGGCGTTGTCGATTCCGACACCGTGACCTGGACGCCGTGATTGCGCATGATGAGCCGAAGCTGCTCGACGAGATAGTTCTCGAACAGCTGCGGCTGGGTGATGGTGGTGGCGAAATGCCCGGGCGTCGGCATATGGCCGTAGGCCTGACGCGAGTCGATCTGGGTGAACGAGGTCGTGGTGACGCCGATCTGCGGATAGAAGGCCCGGTAGCGCTTGCTCTCGTCGTCCCCGGCGGCGATTTTGGCGAAGGAATCGCGCAGGAACTTGGTGTTGCGGTCGTAGAGCGCCTCGAGCGCCGCGACCGCCTTTCTGGCGTCGCCGAAACTCTGTCTGCCGAACGGCTCCGGCATGACGACCGATTCGATGGCTTGGGGGTAGATTCGCTTTTCCATGGCCCAATATAGGGATTTGGAGAAGCGCTTGGGAGGGGGAGGCGGGCCAGAAGCCGGGCCCGCGAGGAATTTTTCTTCGACCGTGTCAGCCGCGCTGCAGGCTGACCAGCAGCACGAAGCCGACGCCTGTCTTCTTCGGCGCTGGAGCCTCGATGATCGAACCCGTGTGAGTGCGCATCATCGGAACTGCCAGCACCGGGGCGGCAAGCAGCATCAGGATGAGCATCGCCCGCGGCAGCAGCCGAAGGGTCTTGAGGGCAGTGGCGGTGACGCGGTTCATGGTGGTCGTTCCCCTTTCGAGCATGGGTCGTTTCAGCGCTTGAAATGGTTCATGCGCCCAGCCGGCAGGTGTTGGCCGCGTCCCATGAGCGGGCCGGGCGGCCGGCTTCCGCCACGAGAATGGCAAAGAGCATGCCGAAGAGGCTCATCAGCAGGCAGACGATGGTGAAGCGGCGGGCAAGCATTGGTCTTCTCCTTCAATGGCAAGGAGAATGCCTGAATGCCTCTGAACCGGTTCTGAGACCGGTATTCATCTACCGTTCAAATTGGTTGATACGATCCTGATCAGGCCACACCGCGGTGGCCGACAGAGCGCTTCGAAACGGCGCTCAAAAAAGAAAAACGGGGCACCTGGCCCCGTTTCACATGACCATTCGAGCGGCTCTCAGAGCTTGTGCCAGGTCTGGCTCTTGCAGATCAGCCCGCCCAGCACGCAGCCGCTCATCTTGAGCGAAGCGCCGGATAGCGTCGCCTTGCCGGAATAGGTCTTGTCGGTTTCCGGGTCGGTTATGGTGCCGGTGTACTTATTGTCGCCGGCCGCCTTGAATGAGCCGATGGTCTTGCCGGCATATTTGCCGGACTTGAGCGTGATCGAGAATGAGTCGCTGCCGGCGATCGCCGCGGTCGAGCCGGCCTGCGTCTTCCAATTGCCTTCGATCGGGTCGGCCCATGCGGCACCCGCAATCATCAAGGTGGCCGCCAGGGCCAGGCTCATTTTTCGAAACATGTTGTCCTCCCTTCAGAATTCAGGCGGGGCTCGTTCCGCCTCTCTGTCCCTTACGCGAAGGTAAAGCTAATCCAGCCGCCGCCAAAACGAAAGCAGTGCCGCCACGGAAGGGTGTAAGGATTTTGGCCGCGCGGCGACTGAAAATGAACGGAAGCGGAAAACGGCTTCGGTTTCCGTGGTTAGTGAAGTCTTGATTCGGACGCCCGAAATTTTCGTCGAATTTAATGCAAAAAGGCGGAATTGCTGGGTTCCTATGCTTAACAGTTTTGCGCGTTTACCTCTTGTTTTAGCTTTGTTTTCCTCAAATTAAGCAAGTCATTTAACGACGGATTCAAGGCCAGGCTTCATCCTCGAAAGCATCGAAAGAGCGGCCCGCCCCAAGGGACAACTGGGACAGAAGGAGGCAGCTCTCGGGAGCCAGACAGGGGATTGAGATGGCACGTTTTGAAATGCTTGAAGCCGGCTTCGGCGCCATGGGGGCAACTGCCCAGGCCGACATTCTTTTCGAACTGGGCATGATGTATGCGACCGGCCGCGATTGTGAGACCGACGTTGTTGCCGCCCACAAATGGCTCAACATCGCCGCGATCAAGGGCTCGGCCCGCGCCGCGGAGCTGCGCTCGGAACTGTCGGCCACGATGTCGAAGGCCGATATCGCCAAGGCGCTGCGCGAAGCGCGCGAATGGATGACGATACACTGATCGTCTTCGGGCTGGAGCTTAACCAGCCCTTCTGGAACAAGGCCGCGGCAAGACGGCCGATTAGTAAGACCAAGAACGCGGCAGGCAGACCTGCCAAAGCCGCGCACCAGACCATGATCCCGAAAAGTGGAAAAGATCCTGGTCCAACTACAAACAGGGAAGCGAGCGGGTTCAGGTGCGCGGGGGCGCCGGAGAAGCTCGATTGCAAAAGCTGCGACTGGCCGGGACAAGGCCGGCGCGGCTTTTGCATTTTGCGCATTTCCCCAGTGGCAGGCGTATGGCGGCTTGGCCCAAGAAATCCTCGCCGAAATGAACCAAAGCGGTATGTATTGTCCTCTCGACAGTTCCGGCGAAGGGTGGAATTGTCCCGGCTCTCAGGAACAAGCGTGGCCGGCACGGCCGCGCGCAAGTGGAGGAGTTCTTATTGCCATGAAAAGATTGGGTATTTTGAGCGCGGCCGCATTGGGCCTGATGATGGGCGCATCGGTCGCTTTCGCCGACGACATCACCATCTCGGTGGTCGGCCCGATGACTGGGCAGCTCGCAACGATCGGTGACCAGTTCAAGCAGGGCGCGCAGGCTGCCGCCGACGCCATCAACGCGGCGGGCGGCGTCAACGGCGCCAAGATCAAACTCGACATCGAGGACGACCAGTGCGATCCGAAGCAGGCGGTGTCGGTCGCCAACCGCATCGTCGCCAACGGCGTCAAGTTCGTCGACGGCCATGCCTGCTCGGGTTCGAGCATTCCGGCTTCCGCCGTCTATGCCGAATCCGGCACGCTGATGATGAGCCCGGCCTCGTCCAACCCGGCGCTGACCGACGCCGCGGCCAAGTCCGGTTGGCCGACGATCATGCGCCTCTACACGCGTGACGACGCGCAGGGCGCCTTCATTGGCCCGTGGATCGCCAAGAAATACGCCGGCAAGAACGTCGTCGTCCTGCACGACAAGAGCGCCTACGGTCAGGGCGTTGCCGATGTGGTCAAGGCGACGATGAACGCCGGTGGTCTGAAGGAAGTCGACTATGAAGGCATCAACGCCGGCGAGAAGGATTATTCGGCTCTGGTCACCAAGCTCAAGGCGCTCAAGGCCGATGTCGTCTATTTCGGCGGCTATCACCCCGAGGCCGGCCTCATCCTGCGCCAGGCTGCCGAGCAGAACGTCAAGTTCCAGCTGATCATGCCGGACTCGATTGCCACGCCGGAATTCTGGCAGGTCGCCGGCCCGGCCGGTGAAGGCACCATGTTCGTCTTCCCGTCGGATCCGCAGGCGAAGCCGGAAGCCAAGGACGCAGTGGCCAAGATCAAGGCCGGCGGCTTCACCCCGGAAGGCTTCACGCTGTTCTCCTATGCCGTGATCCAGGCGGTTGCCGAAGGCATCAAGCGCGCCGGCACCGACGATCCGGGCAAGGTCGCCGAAGCTCTGAAGGACGGCAAGCCGATCAGCACCGTCGTCGGCGACGTCATCTTCGACGAGAAGGGCGACCTGAAGAACGCCAGCTACGACATCAACCAGTGGCACGACGGCAAATACGCGCCGATCAAGCCGTAATCGGTTCTGTAGATCGATTGGAAATGGCCGGGTTTGTCCCGGCCATTTTCGTTCGCCTGACCTGTGGCTACACTTGAAATGCGCCTTGAGGGAATCGGGAATGGCGAAGGATGATCGCACCAAGATAATTCCCAGGCGAACGCCTGAATCGGCGGCGATGACGGCAAACCTCAAGAGAGCGATGGCAATCACTGCCAAGCTCAACCTTTTGACGTTCAACGACGCCGATGAGGTGCGAGCCTTGTTCAGCGAGCTCATCGGCAGAAAGGTGGACGACAGCTTCTTGCTGATACCGCCATTCTTTACAACCGGCGGACGGGACGTCCGTGTTGGCCGCAATGTCTTCGTAAATCAGAATTGTACTTTCTATGATCTTGGCGGCATCGACATCGCCGATGATGTGATGATCGGGCCGAATGTGAGTATCATTACCTCCGGCCATCCTATCGAACCGTCCCAACGGCGCGCCTTCGTAATCGCAAAGCCCATCGTGATTGAGAGAAACGTCTGGATTGCAGCCAATGTCACCATCATCGGGGGCGTGACTGTGGGCGAGTACTCGGTCGTCGCGGCAGGTTCGGTAATCACCAAGGACGTTCCGCCGAATACCCTTGTCGGAGGAAATCCGGCGCGTGTCATTCGTTCGATTGCCGATTGAAGGAGGTCCGTCGAGGCCGGCGCGGCCGAAAGCCACCTCAGCTCCGGTTGTCTTCCGCGAACCGCACCAGCACCGTGCCGTCGCTCACCTGCGCGCCCTCGGCCGCGATCTCGGCGATCACCCCGTCATGCGGGGCGGCTATGCTGTGCTCCATCTTCATCGCCTCGAGGATCAGGAGCGGCTGGCCCTTGATCACCGCATCGCCGGCTGCTGCGCGCACCAGCTTGACCAGCCCCGGCATCGGCGCGCGCAGGCTGCCCGAGGCCGCCGCTGCCTCATCCGCCTTGGCGAGCGGATCCGGAACCGCGAAAGTATAGCCGACAGCGCCTTCGAACACGGTGACGTGGCCCGGCCAGCGGGCGGTGCGCGGCATGTTCCTGAGGTCGTGCGCGTTGATCGCGTCATGCGGCGCTTCCAACGCCACCTGGAAGCGGCCGTCAGGCCGCGCCGAGACGCGCGCGAGGATGTTCTCCTCGCCGTAGCGCAGGCGGGTGCGCCGCGAGAGCGTATGGAAATGCGCATAGCCGGCAAGCGAGGACCACGGATCGGCGGCCGGGCCCGGCGCGCCTGCATCGGTCGCCGCCAGCGCCGCCGCGGCGATTGTCTCATCGCTCGGCGCGGGCAGGGCGACCAACTCTTCCTGATGGCGCCCGATCAGGCCGGTGTCGACATCGCCCGCCGCGAAATCGGCGTCGGCCGCGAGCGCCGCGAGGAAGGCGGTGTTGACCGTGGAGCCTGCGATCTCGGTCCGGGCGAGGGCATCGCGCAGTGTCGCCAGCGCGGCGGCTCTGTCCTTGGCCCGCAACACCAGCTTGGCGATCATCGGATCGTAGAAGGGCGAGATCGCATCGCCGGCCCGCACGCCGGTCTCTATGCGCATTGCGGCACCCTCGGGTGCCTCGTCCGGGAATTTGAGATGATGCAGCGTGCCGGTCGCCGGCAGGAAGCCTTTGGTGGCGTCCTCGGCATAGATGCGCGCCTCGAGAGCATGACCGGCCAGCGCGATCTCCGTTTGCGTCTTTGGCAGCTTCTCGCCGGCCGCTACGCGAAGCTGCCACTCGACCAGATCGACGCCGGTGACCATCTCGGTGACGGGATGCTCGACCTGGAGGCGCGTGTTCATTTCCATGAACCAGAAGCGGTCGGCCTTCAGCCCTTGCGAGGCGTCGACGATGAACTCGATCGTGCCGGCGCCGGAATAGTTTATGGCCTTGGCAGCCTTCACCGCCGCTTCCGTCATCGCCTTGCGCAGCGCCGGCGTCATGCCGGGGGCGGGCGCTTCCTCGATCACCTTCTGGTGACGGCGCTGCGCCGAGCAGTCGCGTTCGTAAAGATGCACGGCATTGCCGAAATTGTCGCCGAACACCTGAACCTCGATGTGGCGCGGCTTGTCGATGTATTTCTCCACCAGCACGCGGTCGTCGCCGAAGGCGGCCTTGGCCTCGCGCCGCGCACCGGAGAGCGCTTCGGAGAAATCGTCCGGGTGATCGACGCGCCGCATGCCCTTGCCACCGCCGCCGGCGCGCGCCTTGATCAGAACGGGGTAACCGATCTCGCGCGCCTTGGAGGCGAGCAGCACGATCTCCTGCGCCTCGCCGTGATAGCCGGGGACCACCGGCACGCCGGCCTTTTCCATCAGCCGCTTGGCGGCGTCCTTCAATCCCATGGCGCGGATCGAGGCAGCGGACGGCCCGATGAAGACCAGCCCGGCCGCCGTGACCTGGTCGACGAAGTCGGGGTTTTCCGAAAGGAAGCCGTAGCCGGGATGGATCGCTTCCGCACCGGTGGCGAGCGCCGCTGCAATGATCTTGTCGGCGCGTAGATAGCTTTCGCCGACGGGCGAGGGGCCGATACGCACCGCCTCGTCGGCCATCTCGACATGCAGGGCGCGCGCATCGGCGTCCGAATAGACGGCGACCGTGCGCACACTTAGCTTGCGGGCCGTGCGAATGACACGGCAGGCGATCTCGCCGCGATTGGCGATCAGGATCTTGCCGAACATGGAGCCTCCGCAGCCCGAGTATGCTTCGCGTTAAGGGGGGCGCTGTCCCGCCAGTGTGTCCGGGCAAAGATTCGTCCAACATCATGGACCTCTCCCTTACCAAGGGAGTGCTCTACCGAGGTCGTCGCTTGAGCAGTCTTTTTGGTCATCAAGGTCAGCTTTCCCCAATGGCAGCAACGGCCCGCCGATATAGCTCCGCCGTCGCTTCATCGAAGCAGCAGAAAGTAACGACTTCCGGCATCTTATTTTGCCGCAGGAAGTCGCTTACGATAGCAACGGCGATTTCGGTCGCTTCGTCCTTCGGAAAGCGGTAGATGCCGGTCGAGATCGCCGGGAAGGCGATCGTCCGGCAATCTTGGTCGTGGGCGATTTCGAGCGAGCGCCGATAGCAGGAGGCGAGCAGTTCCGCCTCGCCCTTGCCGCCGCCGTGCCAGACCGGCCCGACGGTGTGGATGACGTAGCGCGCCGGCAGGCGATAGCCCTTGGTCAGCTTGGCATCGCCTGTCCTGCGGCCATTGAGCGTCCGGCATTCGGCGACCAGCTCCGGTCCTGCAGCGCGGTGGATGGCGCCGTCGACACCACCGCCGCCGAGCAGCGAGGAATTGGCGGCATTGACGATGGCGTCGACCGCAAGCTTGGTGATGTCGCCGATGTGAATGCGGATCCTGTCGCCGAGAGCACTCATCGTCACATCCTGAACACGCCGAACTTCGTCTCTTCGATTCCCGCATTGAGCGCCGCCGAGAGGCTGAGCGCCAGCACCTCGCGCGTCTTGGCCGGATTGATGATGCCGTCGTCCCAGAGCCTTGCCGAGGAATAGAGCGGGTGGCCTTCATGCTCGTATTTCATCAGGATCGGCTTCCTGAACTTCGCTTCCTCCTCGGCGCTCCATTGCCCGCCCTTGCGCTCGATGCCTTCGCGCTTGACCATGGCGAGCACCGTCGCTGCCTGCTCGCCGCCCATCACCGAGATGCGCGCATTCGGCCACATCCACAGGAAGCGGGGCGAATAGGCGCGGCCGCACATGCCGTAATTACCGGCGCCGAAGGAGCCGCCGATGATGACGGTGAGCTTGGGCACGCGCGCCGTGGCGACCGCCATGACCAGCTTGGCGCCGTCCTTGGCGATGCCGCCTGCCTCATATTTTCGCCCGACCATGAAGCCGGTGATGTTCTGCAGGAAGATCAGCGGAATGCCGCGCTGGCAGCAGAGCTCGATGAAATGCGCGCCCTTCAGCGCGCTTTCCGAGAACAGCACACCGTTGTTCCCGAGGATGCCGACCGGCATGCCGTGCAGATGGGCAAAGCCGGTCACCAAGGTCGTGCCGTAATTCTGTTTGAACTCGTCGAACTCGGAACCGTCGACGAGACGCGCGATCACCTCGCGCACGTCATAGGGCTGGCGCAAATCTGTCGGCACGATGCCGTAAAGTTCATGCGGGTCGTGAAGCGGCGCTACAGGTTTCTGCAGATTGAGGCTTACAGCCTTGTTCCGATTCAGGTTCTTGATGATGCGCCGGCAAATGGCCAGCGCGTGCTCGTCGTCCATGGCGTAGTGGTCGGCGACGCCGGAGAGCCTGGTGTGGACGTCGGCGCCGCCGAGTTCCTCGGCGCTGACATCCTCGCCGGTGGCGGCCTTCACCAAGGGCGGGCCGCCGAGGAATATGGTCGCCTGGTTACGCACCATGATCGTCTCGTCCGACATCGCCGGCACATAGGCGCCGCCCGCCGTGCAGGAGCCCATGACGCAGGCGACCTGCGGGATACTGGCGGCCGACATGTTGGCCTGGTTGTAGAAGATGCGGCCGAAATGCTCGCGATCGGGAAACACCTCGTCCTGATTGGGCAGATTGGCGCCGCCGCTGTCGACCAGATAAACGCAAGGCAGGTTGTTCTGCAGCGCGATCTCCTGCGCGCGCAGATGCTTCTTCACCGTTACCGGGTAATAGGTGCCGCCCTTCACCGTCGCGTCGTTGACGACGACCATGACCTCGGTGCCTTCGACGCGGCCGATGCCGGTGATGATGCCGGCCGCGGGAATGTCCTCGCCATACATCGACCATGCGGCGAACTGGCCGATCTCGAGGAAGGGCGAGCCGGTGTCGAGCAGTTGCGCCAGCCGCTCGCGCGGCAACAGCTTGCCGCGGCCCTGGTGGCGCTCACGCGCCTCGTCCGAGCCTCCGCGCTCGATGCCGGCCGCCTTCTCGGCGATATCCTCGACCAGCGCCCGCATGCGCTCGGCATTGGCGCGGAAGGTGTCGGAGGCGGGGGAGATCTGGGTTTGCAGTGTGGCCACGTTGTTCCTCACACCTCTTGATGCCGCAACGGAACCAGTGTAACAGCCCGCACCCGGATGCCGCGTGCCAAGCGTGGCATCTTTTGTACGAGTGACACCCTCAGGAGGCGACGATGAAAGGCATGCCAATGCATTTCACCAGATGTCTCCCTTCGGCCATGGCCTGACGCCGCCGAAGGGCGGCTTTTCGTGTCCCGAATTTGAGCAAAAGGAACACGGCGCCTGCAAGCGCTGTGGGTGTCACTATGTATGTGCGGTTTGTAACGCCGCTGATCCATCCGAAGAGCCGGGTGGAGACCGGCTTTTTCCATGCGTCCTGGTACTTGCACCAGAACGGATGCCAAGATTGGATTCATGGTGAGCTGCAGAACCAGTTCGACTGGTTCGATAAGCATTTGCCCATTCCTGCCCGAGTTGGCCGGTATTTCAAGCGCCGTAACCCGATCTGGGGCATCTGCTGGTTCCACCCGGACGCCAAGGAAGCGATCAGCCGTGCTCGCTATTGCGCCTGGCTCATCGAGGAAGGCGGCTTGCCCGTGCGTTCGATCAGGTCGGCTCGCCAGCGCGAGGTGCTGTGGCGCGATGCACACCAGATCGTCGCCAAGCCAACCGACGACCTGCTCAAGGCGTTCGGCTGAGGTGGCGTATGGAGGCATCACACTCCCTCCGCCATGATCTCGCGCCCGATCAGCCAGCGGCGGATCTCGCTTGTGCCGGCGCCGATCTCGTAGAGCTTGGCGTCGCGCAGAAGCCGCCCGGTCGGATAGTCGTTGATATAGCCGTTGCCGCCGAGAAGCTGGATCGCATCGAGCGCCATCTGCGTCGCCTTCTCGGCGGCGAACAGCACGCAGCCGGCGGCATCCTTGCGGGTCGTCTCGCCGCGGTCGCAGGCGGCGGCTACCGCATAGACATAGGCGCGCGCGGCGTTCATGGTCGCGTACATATCGGCGAGCTTGCCTTGCACCAGCTGAAAACTGCCGATCGGCTGGCCGAACTGCTTGCGCTCATGCACGTAAGGCACGGCCACGTCGAGGCAGGCCGCCATCAGCCCGATCGGCCCGCCGGAGAGCACCGCGCGCTCATAGTCGAGGCCGGACATCAGCACTTCCACGCCGCGCCCTTCCTCGTGCAGCACGTTCTCGAATGGCACTTCGACATTCTCGAAAACCAGCTCGCCGGTGTTGGAGCCGCGCATGCCGAGCTTGTCGAGCTTCTGCGCCACCGAAAACCCGGCAAAGGTCTTCTCGATGATGAAGGCGGTGATGCCGCGCGAATGGCGCTCCGGATCGGTCTTTGCATAAACGACCAGCGTCTCGGCGTCCGGGCCGTTGGTGATCCACATTTTCGAGCCGTTGAGTACATAGCGGTCGTTGCGCTTGTCGGCGCGCAGCCTGAGCGACACGACATCCGAGCCGGCGCCGGTCTCCGACATCGCCAGCGCGCCGACCTTCTCGCCGCTGCAAAGCGGCGGCAGGTATTTCTCCTTCTGCGCCGGCGTCGCCCAGCGGTTGATCTGGTTGACGCACAGATTGGAATGCGCGCCGTAGGAAAGGCCGACCGAGGCGGAAGCGCGCGAAATCTCCTCCATCGCCACGACATGCGCGAGATAGCCCATGCCGCTGCCGCCGAACTCCGGATCGGCGGTGATGCCGAGCAGGCCGAGCGCGCCGAGTTCGCCCCACAGATGCGCCGGGAATTCGTTGGAGCGGTCGATCTCGGCCGCGATCGGCGCGATCCTATCCTGGGCGAAGCGCCGCACCGTGTCGCGCAGCGCCTCGATATCGGCATCGAGCCCGAAGTTCAGCGTATTGGTGTACATGGACTTCCTCCCTGCGCATGACCCCAAAATTGGCTTCGATTCCGGAAGGGATCACGCGCCATTCAAAGTGCGACAGCGTCCATTGCGCGTGGACGCGCGGCGTCGTAGGCGTCGATCTTCGCGCCGACGAGCCGCATTGTCATGGAAAGATATGTGGTGGTGACTTCGGCGATCGACAGCCGCTCGCCCGGCCGGAACCAGACGATTACGCCGGTCATCATCTGGATCAGCGCCATGGCGGTGAGCCCGACATCGTCGATCTCGAAGACGCCGGCCTCCGCGCCGTCGCGCAGGATCGCGCGCAGTTCCTTCTCATAGGCCGCGCGCAGCTTGAGGATCCGCGTCAGCCGCTCATGCGAGAGGCTGCGCAGTTCCATGTTGGAGACATGGGTGGCGTGGCGCCGCTCGATGTGGAAGGCGATATGGTTCTCGACATAGGCGGCGAGCCGCGCCGCGGGGTCGGCAGTGGCCGGGCGCGCCGCGTTCCAGGCTTCGAGCAGGCCTTCCATGTGCTCGCGCATCAGCGTGAACAAAAGGTCTTCCTTGGTCGGGAAATAGCGGTAGAGCGCGGCGGCCTGCACGCCGACTTCCGCCGCCAGCTGGCGCATCGACATCGCCTCGTAGCCGAGCCGCGCGATGAGATTCACCGCCGCCTCGCGGACGGCCGCCTCGGTCTTTCCTCCGTCGGAGCCTGTGGTGCGCGCCATGGGTGCCTCGCTGCGAGAGATAATAAAACGAACGTTCAATTAATTCAAGCGTAGAAACTGCCAATCTCCCCCTTGTGGGGAGATGCCCGGCAGGGCAGAGGGGGGCGTTGTCCCGCCGGCCTTAGATATCGCTGCTAGTTTTTGTCGGCGTCCGAAGGATTGGCTGGACGCAAGTGATCCTTCGCGCCCGCCTCTGTCCTGCCGGCCATCTCCTCCATTTGGGCCCACTTTGGGGGAGATTGCTTGTCTTTCGCCGCTTTCGCCAATTACACAACGATCCGGAAATCGGCAGGCGCCTGGTCATGCGCCATCTCCTCGACCTCGACCGCCGAGACCAGCGCCCCTCGCGGCCCTTGCCAAAGCCGCTCGATCATGGCGTCGACCGCGGCATCGGCGCCGGCGACGAGCGCCGTGACCGAGCCGTCGGGCTCGTTGCGCACCCAGCCCGTCACGCCCAGACGAATGGCCTCGCTGCGTGTCCACATCCGGTAGCTCACGCCTTGCACTGTGCCCAAAATGCGTGCTCGCACGGCTCTTTTCCGGCCGGTCATCGCTGTCTCCATCCCTCAAGACGAATCTGGCGCGGGAGAGGGCAAATGCAACGATGAAGATTGGCGAAAGCAAAGGTGACAGCCAATCTCCCCCCAAGTGGGGGAGATGCCCGGCAGGGCAGAGGGGGGCGCTGTCCCGCCAGCGCCTCAAAGGCAAACTTCCGCCACGAGAGTTCCCAGTACCCATCGAAGGCTGACGACACGAACGCCGCGTTCCTTCGCGCCCCCTCTGTCCTGCCGGACATCTCCCCCACAAGGGGGGAGATTGGCATCTTCGACGCGCCGCTAATTACGCGCCGCCGCCAGCGCGCCCGGCAGTTCCTCGGCGAAGATGTCGAGTTCGTGGTCGAGGCCGACGCTGACCCTGATGCAGCGGTCGAGCACGGGCGCCATGGGCTTGCGGATGAAGACATCGCGCGCGAGCAGCGCCTGCATCACCTTCAGCGCGAAGGCGCCGTCGCGGCCGCAATCGATGGTGACGAAATTGGTGGCCGAGGGCAGCGGCTTCAGGCCGTTCTCTTCGGCAATCGCCGCAATGCGCCGCCGCCCGGCGTCGACCCGCGCCACCACCGAATTCAGATAGTCCTGGTCGGCAAGCGCCTCGAGGCCGGCGATCTGCGCCATGCGGCTGACGCCATAGTGGTTGCGGATCTTCTCGAAGTCGCGGATCACTTCAGCCTCGGCCACCGCGTAGCCGCAGCGAATGCCGGCAAGTCCATAGGCCTTGGAGAAGGTGCGCATGCGCACCACATTCGGACGCGCAACATCGATCGGCGGCAGCGCCGAGGCGGGCCCCAGCTCGCCATAGGCCTCGTCCAGCACCAGCATGGTAGTTTCCGGCAGCGCCTCGATGAAGCGGGTGACGTCCGGCGCTTCCCACCAGCTTCCCATCGGATTGTCCGGGTTGGAGAGATAGACGAGCGGCGCCTTTTCGCGGCGAACCGCAGCCAGAAGCCCCTCCAGGTCTTCCTTGTCGTTGGCGTAAGGCACGGTCACCAGCCGGCCTCCGACGCCGGCGATGTGGAAGTTGAAGGTAGGATAGGCGCCGAGCGAAGTCACCACCGGATCGCCCGGCCCGACATACATGCGCGCCACCAGACCGAGCAGCCCGTCAATTCCTTCACCGACGACCACGTTCTCGACGCCGACATTGTGATGCGCGGCCGCCGCGACCTTCAGGTCGAAATTGTCGGGGTCGCAATACATCCACTGATCGCGCGCCACGCTCTCCATGCGGGCGATCACGCGGGGCGAAGGCCCAAAGCTGCTCTCATTGGCGCCGATGCGAGCGCGAAAAGGCCGCCCGCGCCCGCGCTCCTGCGCCTCCGGCCCGACGAACGGCACCGTGGTCGGAAGCGCGCCGATGATCGGCGTAAGGGGAGGGCGCTGGCGCATGGCAAAAGGCTCGGTTGAGAAGGGCCTTCTTGCTAGCGCGGGCGAGGGGTGGGTGCAAGTTGCGGAAGAGCGTTCAAGACTGGATTCTCCGGGCTCGTTTTGCTAGCGAGACAGGATGAGCAACCGATTGCCGCCCGCCTGGGCAAAGCACCTCAAAACCAAACCCTCGGCTAAGGCGGTATCGCCGAGAGCTGTGCAACCCAAAGCACCACCGAAGGCCGGTCCGACTCGCAGTCAAGCCGACGACATGCTGTTGAGGCAGGCACTCGAGTTCCAGAAAGCTGAGCGACTTCCTGAGGCAGAGGAACTCTGTCTCAAGGTTCTGGCAAGAACGCCAAACCATCCGCTGGCTTTTTATATTCTGGGAACCCTCGGTCTCGGATACGACGACGAGAAGGCGCTGCGGTATTTTGCTCGTGCGGTCGCGGAAGAGCCGCAGAACCCCTACTACCACCTTAGCCTCGGTGAAACCTATCTGAAGCTCAGCGAATTCACGCCGGCGATCAGGCACTTTCAGCACGCCCTGGACTTGAAGCCGGATCTTGTGGAAGGGCTTTGCGCCTTAGGCAATGCTTACAATGCGTTTGACAAGGGCGAAATGGCGCTGCCGCTCTTCGAGAAGGCGCTGAAGGTCGACCGAGATCATCCTCTCGCCCGGATAGGGTTACCCCAGGCGCTCGCGAGCCTCGGTCGTATGGACGAAGCCGCGGTTCATCTGAAAGAGTCAATCGAACGGCGCATCGCGGTACCGGCCGCCTACAATGCGCTCGTACTCACGCGTAAGTTCGCGGAAGAGCCGCCGGAGCTTGCGGCAATCCTGACGGAGCTCCGAAACCCGGACCATGGACCGGAGGGAGCGGCAGCGCTCCATCACGCGGCCGGAAAGGTTCTCAACGACCTCCGTCGCTACAAGGAGGCGATGGACCACTTCAAGCAAGGGAATCAGGCCAGGGGCCAAAAATTCGACCTGGGAAGCTACCGTCGCTGGGTCGATGCCATGATCGAAATCTTCACGCCCGAACTGGTGGCTTCAATGGCCGCTCATGGCAATCCTTCGGAGGTGCCTGTATTCATCGTCGGCATGCCTCGCTCGGGCACGACGCTGACAGAGCAGATCTGCGCCAGCCATCCTGATGTTCATGGCGCCGGCGAACTCAGCAAGCTTAGACGAATTGCCAATGCGATAGGCCTCAAGGACGGCTCCAAGGCAAGCCTCGGCAAATCGGTCGCGACGATTACTCCGGATCTGAGCAGGGCGCTGGCGGCGGAGCACCTTTCCTATCTCCGCGAGCGGAGTCCCGCTGCGCTTCGAATCGTCGACAAGATGCCTCACAATTTCGAGTTGATCGGCCTGATCGGCATTCTGTTTCCCAACGCGCGCATCATTCACTGTCGCCGCGACGCCATAGACAATTGTATTTCCTGTTTTGTCTTGCAGTTCAGCGAAGCGCATAGCTATAGCGCAGATCTCGAGACACTGGGGCTCTACTACAGGGAATATGATCGCCTGATGCGGCATTGGAGCAAGGTCCTTCCGGGGCGCATCTTCGAAAACCAGTATGAGACACTGATCGAAGACCAGGAAGAGCAGTCGCGCCGTCTCCTAGATCATCTCGGGCTGCCTTGGGATGATGCCTGCCTGCGCTTTTTCGATCGGGATGCTTCGGTAAATACCTATAGCCGCTGGCAGGTTCGCCAGCCGATATACAAGTCGTCCGTCAAGCGTTGGAAGAATTACGAAAGCGAGATACAGCCGTTGATCGAGTCATTGGGCGATCTGGCTGAGGTTTGACAGTAGTTTCCAGGCTATAGCCGGCGTCCTGGGGAAGCCGCGTAGTCAATTCGCGGCTATGGCTCCGCCTGCTTGAAGCTCGGTCAAGAGACCAAAGGCAAAAACTGCGGTCGAGCCTTGTCGACACGCTCTTTCGCTATTGCACAGAAATTCCGACGGGATCGGATCGTGCTTCCGTTGGCAAGATCGCACGCTATGGAGAGCAGCAGTCAGGTCGTCCTTGGGCGTAGCGACGCGAAGCGGAGCGAAGACCCAAGGATCCATGCCATGACCACAGCCGAAGAATGCAGCGGAGCAGATTCTGCGCCGCTGGGGCGCGTCCAAGTCAGGGCATGGATCCCGGGGTCTGCGCTGCGTCGGTTCGCTCCTTGCTTCGCCCCAGGATGACGAAGCTGTGAGGCTCCGGCTAATTCCGAACGTTTGAAAGGGTTCACCGAAACGAGCCGCTAAATCTGGCCGACATGTCTGCGACCTGTTGGAATTGACTCAGCTTGCATGCGGGTCCCTGCGCAGCGCTGCGACAAGGGCGGATACTCCAACAGAAAAGAAAAAACCCGGCGGTTGCCCGCCGGGTTCCGATTTCGCCGGAGCGAAGTCTATTAGAACGAGCGCTGGAAGCGGAGGAGGCCGCCGACGCTGTTCTTCTTGTCGGCATTGGTCCAGTTCACGTTGGTGAAGCTGGCCGGATCGTTGAAGTGACCATAGTGGTCGTAGTCAACTTCGGCCGTGACCGTGAAGCCGGGAACGATGTCGTAGGCGATGTTCGCAGCCACGCCATAGTTCTTGTCGTCGTCACCCGAAACCTGGAGGTTGAACGAGGTCTTCTCGTTGAACTTGTAGGTACCGCCAGCCCACCAAGCCCAGTTGCCACCCCACTGCTTGTAGAAGCCGCGGCCATGCGCAGGGATGGCGTTCGCCGGATCGTTGAGGTTATCGTCGGTGCCGTAGCCGAACATGCCGAACAGCGAGATCGCGTCAGTGACATTAACGTCAACACGAACCTTGCCAGCGACTTCTTCGTAGTTGGCGTCATAGGCGACGACGCCGGTGATGGCGCCCCAGCCCTGCGTCCACTTCACGCCGCCGACGACATGCGGGACATAGCTGTCGATGGTGCCGATGATGCCCGAGCCTTCTTCGAGCGAGACCACCGCCGAGAAGCCGTTGCCGGCGTCGAAGTAGTACTGCACGACGTTGGTGTCGAAGTCGCCATAGGGAACGATCGTGTCCTGGATCACGTTGCCGGCATAACCGATGAACGTATCGAAGGCCGATTCGTCCTTACCGACGCGGAGACCACCGAGCTGGATCCAGGCGAAGTTCAGCGAAACGCCCTTGAAGCCGGCGGGGTTGCCGGCCGGATGCGCACCGTAGGCGTCAGTGAAGGTCCCCGTGCCGTAGTTGTTGTGGTTGCCGAAGTTGAAGCGGGTCTCGGTGTAGGTCTTCAACGTGCCGAGCTCGGTTTCCTGGCCGGTCCAGGTCTTCAGCGTGAAGCGGGCAT
The DNA here is from genome assembly GCF_033977205.1 of Mesorhizobium album. Classification (NCBI taxonomy): domain Bacteria; kingdom Pseudomonadati; phylum Pseudomonadota; class Alphaproteobacteria; order Hyphomicrobiales; family Phyllobacteriaceae; genus Mesorhizobium; species Mesorhizobium album. The sequence goes on from NZ_JAVIIW010000028.1 coordinate 91,540, forward strand.
TCTTGTACCAGGTGCTGTGAACGTCGCCATTCTGGTGATCAACCGACTTCGCACCGTCGAACGAGCCGACATCGCCGAGGCCGATGTCGTAACGGACATAGCCGCCGATGCGCAGGCAGGTTTCGGTGCCGGGGATGTAGAAGTAGCCCGAGCCGTACACGTCGCAGATCTTGACGTATTCAGCCGGTTCCGGCTCGGCGACGGTCACCGCGTCGGCGGCGCGGGCACCGGAAACTGCGATCAAGGCCGCAGCTGAGCCGAGAAGAAGGCTCTTGATGTTCATTTTCTGACCTCCAGTCAAAAGTTAAAAAACGGGTCTGGGTATTTTTTGCTGAAGGACAGCGTTCCCTGCCCCATCCCCACTTACCGAAAAAGATGCGCACCGCGCCGCTCCTTCGAACCAGACCTTTACCCAGGCAGCGGCGGCGTTCAACCACGATCGTATCGGCAAAAGCCCCATCCGGACGCTATCCCCGGACGTTGTTGCACAAATGACACGATTTGGCCTCAGTCCGAAAGTTCTCATTAACCATTAAGGCCTTGCAGCCGGGCGAATCCGGCGACGAGCGGCCGAAATTGCGGCGCCAGCTCCGAGTCGCCGGGCAGGAATCGCCATGGAATCGCCGCATGGGGCCATGCGCCCTGCCGCCCGTGCCGAATTTTCGCCGATTATGGCGTCGGCTTGTTGATTGTGCACGCGCTTTTCTTTATCCAGCGGCGCGACGGAGAGGTGGCCGAGTGGTCGAAGGCGCTCCCCTGCTAAGGGAGTAGAGGTCAAAAGCTTCTCGTGGGTTCGAATCCCATCCTCTCCGCCATCCTGCTTCGCGCTGTGCGCTTCGCAGGACAGGCCACCTGCCAATCCCTTGCAAAGCCTGGCTCCGAAGTCTCCAGACTTCGTCATTCCAGGGCGAAGCAGGAGCGAAGCTCCGTTGCGAAGACCCTGGGATCCGTGCCGTGAGCTGGGCCGAAAAACGCTGCGGAACAGAATCTTGCACCGTCGCAACGCATTGATGTTACGGCATGGCAACTGTGTTCATGCGAAAGCGGTTTTGTCTCGAATGATGGCGTTGAGGACGACCAGGAGCTTCCTTGCGACGGCGATGATGGCGAGTTTCTTGGAACCCGAGC
>NZ_JAVIIW010000029.1:0-92582 GCF_033977205.1 Mesorhizobium album
ACTTCGGGCATGACGGTGACCGTGGAAATCAAAACCGACAGCCGCCGCGTGATCGATTACCTGCTTTCGCCGCTCGCCAAGGTGGGCTCGGAGGCTTTCAGGGAGAGATGAGGTTTCATTACGTGATCAATTTCACGCGAACCCGGCCTCATCACAACAGATGGTGACACCGGACCACACCTGTGGTGCAATTTATCCGAGGAGCGCGCCCCACGATGCAATCTCTTGCCGAGCGAACCAAAACACCGCCTCGCAGGCTACCCGCCGACGATGAACGCCAAGCTAGGCTCGAAAAGACCACGAGACTCAAGACACTCCGATCTTACGCTTCATGCCTTCTGTTCGATCCCGAGGCCCAGTTCCAGGATGAACTTGACTGCTCTGCGCTGTTCGAGGAGCGATGGCACTGAGTTGGCCTACGGCCACCGGACGCGAGAATACAGCGCCGGGGCCTCACGGCCAGCCCGGCCTGCAGCTGTTACGACTACCCGCAAGCCGGGCTGTATTTTTGATGGAACCACCCTCAGATCGAAGATTGCGTCATCGCTTGGAATGACCGTAAGCGCTGTTCTCAGACCACGGCTGTGGGATCTAGCCGAGGCGTATCCTTGCGATCTGCCGCACCAAGATTGCATTCCTTTTTGGGGCGGAGAGCCCTTTCAGGTCGATGCGCGGGGCGGATGATAGTGCGTCGATGGACGCATCCATTCGAGTACGAGTTCGTAGGCACTGTCCAGCGCGGCACCGACCTTCTCGACCGGCACTGCCCAGTCATGAGGAGGTCTGTCATCGAGACGGCTTTCAACGCCTGCGGCGTGTAGCCAAACTACACCATCGGCGGGCGGCTCGATCCAGATTTGAAAGCACTCTCCGGCGTTGCTGGACAGCCAGACGGATCGCGATGCGCGGCCATCCCAAGGTGAAGTGTTGAGTATCAGCGAGTGGGCCTTGGCCCAGTGCTCAATCTGCGGATCGATATCGGCGTAACTATTCACAGCGTGGTCCACCAACTCGGAAGAGTTTATAGACTATCACAAGGCTTCGGACGGCGCGCGCTTTACTCAGGCCATGGCTGCGAGATTGGGTCGATTGGCCCAAGGTAGCAGCTGATCGATTTCGCTTTGAAGATGGCCCTGGACGATGCGGCTGATGACGTCGACCAGATAGGCCTGAGGTTCGACGCCGTTCAGCTTGCAGGTCTCGATAAGCGAAGCGATCACCGCCCAGTGCTCGGCGCCGCCGTCAGAGCCCGCGAAGAGGGCGTTCTTGCGGTTGAGCGCGATTGGGCGGATTGACCGCTCGACGGTATTGGAGTCGATCTCGATGCGTCCGTCGTCGAGGAAGCGCGAGAGTCCTTCCGATCGGGAGAGCGCGTAGCGGATTGCCTCGGCGAGCTTGGTCTTCTGACTGATCAGGCCGAGCTTCTCGCGCAGCCACGGCTCGAGCTCAGCCAGGATCGGCCGGCTCCTTTCCTGGCGCACGGCACGACGTGCGTCTGCCGGCTGGCCGCGGATGTCGTCCTCGACGCGATAGAGCTCTGCGATGCGCCGGAGCGCCTCGCTCGCGATCGGCGCCGGACCGGCTGCGGCGAGTTCGTAGAAGCGCCGGCGCACGTGTGCCCAGCAGAAGGCAAGCGTTGCGCCGCTCTTGTCGGCGAGCACCCGATAGCCACCATATCCGTCGACCTGCAGGATTCCGGCAAAGCCCGCCAGATGAGCGATCGGTCGCTCCGCCTTGCGGTCCGGCGCATAGACATAGGCGACGCCCGGCGGGTCGCTCCCGTCCCATGGTCGGTCATCGCGGGCGTAGGCCCAGAGCTGGCCGGTCTTGGTCTTGCCACGGCCGGGGTCGAGCACCGGCGCCGTGGTCTCGTCGGCAAAGAGCTTGGGCGAGGCTTTCAGCTTCTCCAGCAGCCGCTCGTGGACCGGGCGCAGATGCCAGGCGGCGCGGCCGACCCAGTCGGCGAGCGTGGAGCGATCTAGGCTGATGCCCTGCCGGGCGTAGATCTGCGCCTGGCGATAAAGCGGCAGGTGATCGGCATATTTGGAGACCAGAACCTGGGCGACCGTCGCTTCGGTCGGCAGACCGCCTTCGATCAGCCGGGCGGGCGCCGGAGCCTGCACGACCACGTCCTCGCAGGCGCGACACGCATATTTGGGCCGCCGCACGACGATCACGCGCAGTTGCGCCGGCAGGATGTCGAGCCGTTCGCTGACGTCTTCGCCGATCCGATGAAGTCCGTTGCGGCAGCATGGGCAGGCATGGTCCTCGATGTCGACGACCATCTCGATGCGCGGCAGATGCGGCGGCAGCGCACCCCGGTTCGCCCGCCGCTTTGCGGTGCGCTCCCGGCGCGCGGCAGGATCGGCACGTTCGGCCTCTTCCTCGCCTGCCGCCTCGATCTGCTCGGCCTCCTCGAGGCCAAGGAGCAGTTGATCTTCGGGCAGGCTCTCGGCCCGGCGGCCGAAGCGGTGACGCTGCAATTCCTTGATGATCTGGGTCAGGCGAGCATTCTCGACATCGCGCGCCAGGACCATCGCCTTCAGCACATCCGGATCGTCGGGAAGCTGGTCCGCCGTCATCGCCATGATCGGATCAGACCATATTCGCCAGTTCCGGGCGACAGCGGAATCGAGGCTGATTCACTTGGTCGCGGATCAACCCGCCTGCGCCGGAGCGAGCGTCCGGCGGGCTTCATGCAGCGCCGACAACTGAGCGGCCGTCAGCCGCATCACGCCATCCTGCACTTTCGGCCAGCGGAACTCGCCATCCTCCAGCCGCTTCGCATAGAGGCAGACGCCGCTGCCGTCCCAGAAGATCAGCTTGATCCGATCCGTTGAGCCCATCAATGCTGATCTGCGGCGGCCCAAGCGCCATGCCGGCACAGTAACTGTCGTCGAACATCCAATTGGGCACCTCACGACTAAACCCCCGCCGTTCCTCCGTGTAGATGCACTTCAAATCCTTGCCGCGTCGGAACGGTGCGACCTGAAGCGTTCGTCCAAAAAGAGGATGCCACGGATACGCAATCGTCGCGCTTCGAAGACTGTATGCAGAATGTCGCGTGTTGGGTCCGTTTCGCGCGGAAGACATAGACTGCACCGCTGAACGGATCGGCACCCATCGTCTCGCGCACCAACGCAGCCAGCCCCTCCGCCCCCTTGCGGAAGTCCACCGGCTTTGTCGCCACCATGACCTTGACGGCGCCCGTCGGCCCGATCACGACGTTGCCTTCAGCGCACGGATGACCGCCGCAACCGTCTTGGCATCGGCGCCGCGGCCGACCCGCATGGCGATGCCGTCGATCTCAAGCTCGATCACGCCAGCGTCGCGGGTCGCTTTCCGCTTCCGCGGCTGTGCTGGACGCTTCGGCGCGGGTTCCGGAGGCGGCGCAGTCACCACCGCCGGCACGAAGGCCGGGGATTCCTGCTGCACCGAAGCGGCCTGTTTGCGCGCTTCGCGCCGCCAGGCAAACACCTGCTGCGGCCTGAGACCATAACGCCGGGCGACTTCGGAAATGATTGCGTTCGGTTCCAGCGTCTCGGCGACGATCCGCGCCTTATCATCCATCGACCAGTGACGCCGGCCGCCAGCACCGTTGATCACCTCAAAACGCCGAGGCTGCCGCTCAGGGTCAAGCGTAAGGTCAAGTCCAGACACAAGCCTATCTCCGATCCCAATACAGGACCGGCAACTTCACAGATCGCGATCACTCTCGAAAGGTGGCCCCAAAACACCGCTTACGATCCAGCCCAACACCCGCATCCAGTTCAGCAAGACCATGCCGGGCGGCGAGGCCAATGCGATCTTCTACCTGGTCGACCTGGCGGGGCTTGAGGGCATAGCGTCGAAGCGCCTTGGTAGCAAATATCGCAGCGGCGACTCGACGGCATAGCTTAAGACCAAAAGCTATACCGTAAGCGACCTCGAATTGCTCGGCGTCGAGCGGGAGAGAGGCAAGCCCGCCTTCGCCCTCATGGGAGAGCCAGAAAGGCGATGATCGATGCGGGAAAGTCCGATAGCTAGCCAAGGCGCGCATGCGGCCGATTTTCCGATGACCGAAATCAGGCGCAAAGCGGACGGAGCCACGCGTTCACTCGCCGTCTCGTTGGGGGACGCTCAATTCTTCCCTGATTGCGGCGATAAGGGCAGACACGCGGGCGCGGACCCGCGGGGGTAGTTGAACCAGACGCTCGATTAAGTGCCGACCTTCTGCACTAGCAATGAAGTCAATGCGCTCATCGACAAGCGGATGTGTGCCGCTCTCACCATTCTGCGAAAGGCCTTCAAAGAAGCGGCTGGCGGGGACACCAAGCGACTTGCCGATCTCGTAGATCATGGACGCACTCACGCGGTTCTTCGCATTCTCGTATTTTTGGAGCTGCTGGCAGCTGATACCAATCGATCGGGCAAGCTGCGCCTGCGATACGTTCGACTGCACGCGAACCGTCGCGATCTGCCTGCCGACATGAAGATCGGCGGGATGAGGGTCGCGCCCGAACTTGGGCTTTGGCGCTGCTCGGAAAGGGCTCGAGCGTTTCGGCTCCGACAATGCTCTCGATGCTCCACGAACTTATTCTCGCCGTTGCAGACAGACCTGGTTTTTGTGTCAATCGTCAGCGAAATTTGCGTGCAGGCGGCACAACGATGGTGCCGGAATATCCGGAAATCTCAATTGCGGTGTCAAAAGTCCGAGAGCGGATTGCGAAACCGTCGAGAATGTCTCGTGCCACATTTCCGGTGGCGGCGACTGGAACCAATCTGGCTTTTCCGGATCCTGGAGACTGATCTTCCCCGCCAACCACGACGGGCAGAAGGTCTATCGTTCGGAGGCTCCCGCCAGCGTCATAGCGACATGCTGCGACGATGCTTTGCCAAACTTCCGGTGGATCCCACTCGTTCTCGTCGGGATGCACGTGGAACGCCGCCTCGCCCGGCAGGAGCGCGATATCGGCATCGCGGTCGAAACGCTGGCGGTGTTCGTGCGGTTCTGGCTCGCGACCACGCCAGCTTTGCCGGAACCTACGGCCCAGGCGGCTCGCGCCAAGGCGGCCGAACGCTATGAGGCTTTCGTCGCGGCCTTGGGCAGGCGTTTGGCCAAGGGACCGAAACTGCGGCAGGAGATATCGGAGGATATCGATCCAGTCGACGACAAGGGAACGCCGCCCGCAGCCGGGATGTAGGCTCTTTTTCGCGCCTCGGCCGAAGGCGAGCTCCACGGGTGCCAGACATCTTCCTCTGCCGCTCGCCCGCCAGTGGTAACCTGCGCTTGACGATGCCGGCGTCAAGGTTGGCGGCGAAAGTTCCCGGTACCACCTTCTATGATCGTGGAGACGCGGCCGGGATCTTCACGCACATGACGCGCCAATATACGGGTTTGCGTATAAATGCAGGATATACGCGATCGCGTATGACAACCAATCACTTACCAAGGAGCCGGTATGCGACATGGACCGCTGCGACCAGAAAAAACAAGCGTTTGGGTGCTTATCGCCCCCGCCGAGCGTGAACGTCCGGCACCGAACGATAGGCCTGAACAGCTGTTGCCGATCATTGTGCTCGACGGAGAGCCCTTATCTTGGCCTAATGGCGTCCTGCCCTGACTGAAAGAGGGCGATTGGGACGGCGAGACCAGGTGAAAATATGAAATTCACGCCGACGACTATTTTGCCGCTGACAGCGATGCTGTTTCTCGCAGCAGGCTGCTCGTCGACCGTCGCATCGATCGATGCAGGGACATACGACAAGATGACCTGCGCCGAGCTCAACAGTGCGCTCGGCGACATCGCCACCGATATTTCGCGAACTGCGATCGCCCGCGGCAAGGTCGCCAGCACCAGCGTGCCGAGCTGGCTGCTGGGCGGTGAGCGCGTCAAGAGCGTGGTGGCCAATCGCGACACGGCCAGGATCGAGAAGCTGCAGCAACAGCAGCAGGCGATCATCGCGGCGCGAAAGCAAAGGTGCCCATCCTCGCAATAGGCCGCCGCCAAGCGGCGGCGAGTTTCAAGCGCTGATGCGGAACCTGGTCGTATCGATCGCCGCGTTCATCAGCGTCTGCGTGTAGGCTTCGCGCGGATTGTCGAAGATCTCCTCGGTCGGCCCTTCCTCAACGATCTTTCCCTGCTTCATGACGATGATGTAGTCGGCCATGGCGCGCACCACCGCGAGATCGTGGCTGATGAAGAGATAGGACAGCTCGTTGTCGGCCTGCAGCTTGCGTAATAGCTCGACGATCTGCTTCTGCACCGAGCGGTCGAGCGCCGAGGTCGGCTCGTCAAGCACCACTACTTTCGGCTTCAGGATCATGGCGCGGGCGATCGCGATGCGCTGGCGCTGGCCGCCGGAGAATTCATGCGGGTAGCGGTTGCGTGCATTGGGGTCGAGGCCGACCTCGCGCAGCGCCTCGACAGCGCGATGGTCGCGCTGCTTGCCCGTCAGCGAAGGCTCATGCACCAAAAGCCCCTCGGTGATGATCTGGCCGACCGTCATGCGCGGCGACAGCGAGCCGAACGGATCCTGGAAGACGAGCTGCAATTCGCGCCTGAGCGGCCGCATTGCCTGGCGATCGGCCTCGGAAATGTCGCGCTCGCCGAAGCGGATGACGCCGTCGCTGGGCAGCAGTCTGAGCAGCGCGCGGCCGAGCGTCGACTTGCCGGAACCGGACTCGCCGACGATGCCGATCGTCTGGTTGCGCTTCAGCCGGATCGAGATCTTGTCGACGGCGCGCAGCATCAGCGGCTCGCCGCCGAGGAAGCCGCCGCCGATCTTGAATACCACTTCGACATTGCGGCCTTCGAGCAGCACCTGAGAACTCGCGGGCGGCGCCGCCTTGGTGCCGGTCGGCTCGGCCGCGAGCAGCATCTTGGTATAGGCATGCTGCGGGTTGGCAAAGAGCGCCTCGGCATCGCCCTCCTCCACCACCTCGCCTTGGCGCATGACATAGACACGGTCGGCGAAACGGCGCACGATGCCGAGGTCGTGGGTGATGAAAACGATGGCCATACCGAGCTTGCGCTGCAGGTCGGCGAGCAGCATCAGGATCTGCGCCTGAATGGTGACGTCGAGCGCCGTTGTCGGTTCGTCGGCGATCAGAATGTCGGGATCGTTGGCCAAAGCCATGGCGATCATGACGCGCTGGCGCTGACCGCCCGACATCTCGTGCGGATAGGATTTCATCCGCCGTTCGGGATCGGGGATGCGCACCAGCCTCAAGAGCTTCAGCGCTTCTTCGCGCGCCGCCGGGGCGCTCAGGCCGCGATGCCGACGGATCGGCTCGATGAGCTGGTTGCCGATCGTGTAGAGCGGATCGAGCGAGGTCATCGGCTCCTGGAAGATCATGCTGATCTTGCGGCCGCGAACCTTGTTGAGCTCGCTCTTGGTCATGGTGAGGAGATTGCTGCCGCGATAGTCGACCGCGCCCGTCGCTTCACCATTGGTAGAGAGCAGGCTCATCGCCGCCATCATTGTCTGGCTCTTGCCGGAGCCGGATTCGCCGACGACGGCGACCGTCTCGCCGGCATTGACCTTGATGTTGATGCCCTTCACCGCCTCGACGGTGCCGTCGAGGGTCTGGAAGCGGACGCGCAGGTCCGTGACGCTGAGGATCGTTTCGGAAGCCATGTCAGCGATCCTTGGGGTCGAGCGCGTCGCGCAGGCCGTCGCCAACGAAGTTCAGCGCAAACAGCGTCGAGACGAGGAAGAAGGCGGGGAACAAGAGCAGCCAGTTGGCGTAGCCGATGTTCTTGGCGCCGACCGAGATCAGCACGCCCCAGCTGGTCATCGGCTCCTGCACGCCAAGGCCGAGGAAGGAAAGAAAACTCTCCAGGATGATCACCTGCGGCACCAGCAGCGTCATGTAGATCACCACCGGCCCTAGCAGGTTGGGGATGACATGGCGCACGAGGATGCCGCGCTGGCCGACGCCCATCGCCTCTGCCGCCTGGACATATTCCTGCCTGCGGATCGACAGCGCCTGGCCGCGCACGATGCGCGCCATGTCGAGCCACAGCACCGCGCCCACCGCCAGGAACATCAGCACGAAGTTGCGGCCGAAGAACACCACCAGCATGATGACGAAGAAGATGAAGGGCAGCGAATAGAGCACGTCGACGATGCGCATCATCACCTCGTCGACGCGGCCGCCGGCAAAGCCTGCCGTCGCGCCGTAGATGACGCCGATGACGCCGGCGACGACACCGGCAAGCAGCCCGATCGCCAGTGAAATGCGCCCTGCCATCAGCGTGCGCGAGAACAGGTCGCGCCCGGTGTTGTCGGTGCCGAAGAAGAAATACTGCTGCCTGACGGCCGAGCTCATCGTGACTTCGCGCCCGTCGGGCGACTTGCTCTCGATCCTTGTGTCGTCGAAGGCGTCGGAGCGGTCGAGATAGCGGATGTTGCGGTCGTCGACCGGCTTGGCCGAGGTGACGGTGACGATGATGCGGCTGCCGTCCTGATGCCATTCCTTGATGTCGACACGCATACGCTTGATGGCGTCGGTGAGCGCGGTCTGGATCATGTCAGGCTTCGGGTATGCCGAGAGGCTCGGCGGCGTGCGCACATAGTCGCCGTAGATGGTCGTGTATTCATGCGGCACGACCATCGGGCCGAACACGCTGATGAGGGCAATGAAGGCCAGATAGTAGAGGCTGAGCATGGCGGCGCGGTTGCGTTTGAGCCGCGCCCAGGCATTGCCCCAGAGCGAGCGGCCGACGATCGGCTCGGGAACGGCGACGGCAAGCTCAGTCATAGCGCACCCTCGGGTCAACGACCGCGTAGAGGAGGTCGACGATCAGGTTGAAGACGATGGTGAAGAGCGCGATCACCACCACGGTGCCCATCACCAGCGTGTAGTCGCGATTGAGGGCGGCATCGACGAAGTAGCGGCCGACGCCCGGAATGGAGAAGATCGTCTCGACGATGATCGAGCCGGTGAGGAGTGCCGCCGCCGCCGGACCGGTGAAGGAGACGATCGGCAGCACGGCGCCGCGCAGCGCGTGCTTGACCACAACCGACCAGTCGGAGAGGCCGAGCGCGCGGGCGGTGCGGATATGGTGCGAACGCAGGCTCTCGATCATCGAACCGCGCATCAGGCGGGCGACGATGGCGATCTGCGGCAAGGCGAGCGTCAGCACGGGTCCGACCTTGTTGATTAAGGCGCCGTCACCCCAGCCGCCGATCGGCAACAGCTTCCAGGAAAGCCCGAAGACGAGCTGGATCACCGGCGCGGTGACGAAGGTGGGGATGGTGCTGCCGGCGGTGGCGAGGGCAATCACCGAATAGTCGGCTATCTTGTTCTGGTTGAGCGCCGCGATCGTGCCGAGGATCGAGCCCAGCAACAGGGCCAGCACCAGCGCCGACGAACCGATCTGCACAGAGATCGGCAGGCCCTTGGCGAAGAGTTCGGTGACAGTGAAGTCCGGCAGGTTGTAGCTCGGGCCGAAACTGCCGCGCAAAAGATTGCCGAGATAGTGGACATATTGCAGCCAGAGCGGATCGTTGAGGCCGAACTGGGCTTCGAGATTGGCCCTGATCTCGGGGCTCAAGCCCCGCTCCTGGTTGAACGGGCCGCCAGGTGCGACACGGATCAGGAAGAACGCCACCGTCACGATGACGAATAGCGTCGGGATGGCGGTCAATAGCCGCCGGAAGACATAACGCAGCATCGGCGCCCCGCTTCAGCCAGGGCGACAGCTCTCCAGACGAGATCGTGGCGCGCTGGCATCTCTGATCTTCGCACCGGGATTGCCGAAAATCCAATCCGACTTTCGGCCCGGCACGACGACAGACCGCGACCGCCGCTCCCAAAAAGAGAGCGGCGGCACGGCCAAGGTTTCTTGTCAGTCCTTGGAGATGAAGCGGGACGGATGAATGTCCATCACATTGTCGTCGAATCCATGCAGCTTCGAGGACACGATGTCGTGGTAGCTGTAGTAGAGAAGCGGGATCTCGCCGACATCGTCGACGAGGATGCGCTCGGCCTCGGCGAGGTCCTTCATGCGCTCCTCAGGCTTGCCGCCGGCGGCGGCAGCCTTGTCCATGGCAGCCTCATAGGCCGGGCTGTTGTAGTTCGAGTAGTTGTTGCCGCTCGCCTTGCGCGAGATGCCGAGGAAGGTCTCCGGATCCTTATAGTCGGCGATCCAGGCGGCGCGGGCGACATCGTAGTTGCCCTTCCGCTCGAGGAAGCCATAGTGGGTCTTGGTGTCGGTGTTGAGCAGCGTCACCTCGATGCCAAGCGGCTTCAGCTGTTCCTGGATGGCGACCGCCGTGTTCTTATGGTTCTCCGAGGTGTTGTAGCGGATCTCCATCTTCAACGGATGCTCGGGTGTATAGCCCAGCTTTTCCAGGATCTTCTTGGCCGCATCCTCGCGGTCGATCTGCGACATGTCGGCGTATTTGGCCAGTGCCGGCGTGTAGCCCTCGATGCCCGGAGGCACCATCGAATAGCCGGGCAGCATCGAGTTCTGCCAGACCTTCTCGGCGAGGAAGTCGCGATCGATCGCCATCGAGATGGCGTTGCGCAGCTCGACATTGTCCCACGGGGCCTTGTCGGTCTTGATCGCGTAGTAGTAGGTGCCGAGATAGGGCCCGACACGGACCTGGTCGCCGAATTTGGCTTTGAGATCGGCGAGCTGTTCAGTCGGCAGGTCACCATAGCTGTCGAGTTCGCCGGCCTCGAAGCGCTTCATCGCCGACGAGCGATCCTCGGTCGGGATGTAGTTGACGGTGTCGAGCTTGACGCTCGCGGCGTCCCAGAACTTCGGGTTCTTGACCAATTTCATGTGGTCGTTGGGAACCCACTCCGCCAGCGTATAGGCGCCGTTGGAGACCAGCTTGCCGGGCTTGATCCAGTCGGCGCCGAGCTTGTCAATGGAAGCCTTGTTGACCGGATAGGTCGCCTGGTGGGTCAGCATCTCCAGGAAGTAGGGCGTCGGCGCCTTCAGCGTGACTTGCAGCGTGTTGGCGTCGATCGCCTTCACGCCCATATCCTCGGCCTTGCCCTTCTTGGTGTTGAAGTCCTCGGCGCCCTTCACCGGATAGAGCATCGAGGCGTATTCGGCAGCGGTGGCCGGATCTTCCAGCCGGTGGAACGAATAGACGAAGTCGTCCGCCGTCACCGGGCTGCCATCCGACCAGAGGCCGTCCTTGCGCAGCTTGAAGGTGTAGACAGTGCCGTCGTCGGATACCGTCCAGCTTTCGGCGGCGCCCGGAATGAGGTTCGTCTTCTGGTCATGCATGACGAGGCCCTGGAACAGGTCTCGTATAATATCGGCTTCGTAGACCGTCGACGTCTTGTGCGGATCGACCGTCTCCGCCTCGGCGGCGGCGCCGCGGTTGTAGACGGTCTCGGCGAAGGCCGGCGTGTAGAAGGTGCCGGCGGCCAAGGCCATGGTGGTGGCGAACACAGTCGCCTTCAGCAGATTTTTCAGCATGAAGTTCTCCCTTTGGACGCGGCCCCTCAACCACGTCTATGAGTGTTGACGCCCCGGAACCGTTCGACGGGCTCCTTTTGAGCGTGCCGCCGGTCCCTTCCGGCAGCTTGGTGGCGGCGAGACTAGACAGAGCGAAATCTTATTTCAACTACCCGCTGCTTGACGTTGAGTGAGCATCACGTTGCTAAAACAGCGAAATCTAATGCTTAATCGCCCTTTCAACTTAATGCACCTTTCGGTTGCTCCAGCCGTTTTCTGTTTTTGCAGGCGGCCTTTGGCATTCTCCGCGCCATGCTGAAGAACCGAAAATTGCTTGTTCCGTGGTCTCGTTTTCAGGCTGACGCCGCCGGCACGTCGGCGGTCGAATTCGCCATGCTGGCGCCGGTATTCATCCTGCTTCTGCTCGGCATGGTTGCATATGGAATCTATTTCGGCGCCAGCCACTCGGTGCAGCAGATCGCCGCCGATGCGGCACGAACGGCAATTGCCGGTCTCAACCAGACGGAGCGGCAGGCGCTGGTCACCGATTTCATTGCGCACGATGTCGCGGGCTATGCTTTCGTCGATCCCAACAAGCTGACGGTCAACGCGCAGGACAGCGCCGTCGACGGCAGCCAGTTCGTCGTCTCCGTCAGCTATGACGCGCGCAACCTGCCGATCTGGAACCTTTTTCCGAAACTGCCGCTGCCGGGCACCACGATCCAGCGTCAAACGACGATCAGGGTCGGAGGCATATGATGCGCGATCGCGCAGGGGGACTGATCGGCGTAATCCGACGGCTGATCGCCGACCGGCGCGGCAACTTTGCGGTCATGACGGCGCTGTGCACACCGGTGGCGCTGGCGCTGACCGCATTCGCAGTCGATGAAGGCTCGCTCTACAACGAGCGCCGCGCCGCGCAGTCGATCGTCGACCTCGCCGCGATCACCGCCGCCGCCAACATCAACAATGCCCAGCAAGCGGTGCTGACGACGCTGAGCGACAACGGAATTACCTCTGTGGCCGTCGAGCAGCAGGGCACGACCATCGCGCCAACCGCCACCAAAGCCGTCGTGCAGGTCGTGCCCGGGCGCTATTCCGGGGTCAGCTCGATCGCGGCCGGCAGCCGCTTCGAGGCAGGCAAGCTGCCCTATAACGCCGTCCAGGTGTCGCTGAAGAAACAGGGCACGCTCTATTTCGCCGCCTCTATGATGGCGCCGCCGGTGATCGGCACGGCCGCCACCGCCAGCGCCCAGCCCGAAGCGGCGTTCTCGGTCGGCTCGCGGCTCGCCAGCGTCAATGGCGGCATTCTCAACGCGCTGCTCGGCAGCCTTCTCGGCGGCAACATCTCGCTAAGCGTAATGGACTACAATTCGCTGATCTCGGCTGATGTCGATGTGCTTTCCTTCACCGATGCGTTGGCGACGCAACTGCATCTGACCGCCGCGACCTATTCCGACGTGCTCGCCTCGAAGGCGACCGTCGGGCAGATCGCCACCGCCATGGCCAACGTGCCCGGGCTCGACCGGACAGCCAAGCTCGCGCTGCAGACCATGGCGTCCAGCGCCACCAATACGGTCAAGATCCCGCTCAGCCATCTCGTCGATCTCGGCTCGGTGGGCAGCCTCGGCCTCGGACAGAAGCCCGCCGGGCTTTCGGTCGATGCAAGCGCCATGAGCATGCTGAGCGCGGCCGCGGCGCTCGCCAACGGCACGAACCAGGTCTCGGTCAATCTCGGGGCGACAATACCCGGGCTGACATCGACGACGCTCCAGATCGCTATCGGCGAGCCGATGCAGAACTCGCCGTGGCTGGCGGTCGGAGAATTGGGCACGGTTGTGCGCACCGCGCAGACGCGCATCAAGCTCAATGCCAGCGTGACCGTCGGCACACCGAACCTAGGCGGCGGCATCAAGCTGCTCGCCGTCAACCTGCCGCTCAATGTCGAGGTTGCCTATGCCGAGGCGAAGCTGACCGACATAAGCTGCGCGACCGGCCCCTCCAGCATCAAGGTCTCGATCGCCGCGCAGCCCGGTGTCGTCGAGGCGCATCTTGCAAACAGCAACGCCAGCGGCTTTGCCGACTTCACGCAGCCGCAGTCCTTCTCTAATGCCGACATCGCGGACCTAAAGCTGCTGCTCGTTCCGCTGCTGCAGGTGACTGGCTCCTCGGCCTTCTCGGTCACCAACATGGCGCCCACGAACCTCACCTTCAGCTCCACCGATATCGCTAACAAGGCGATCAAGACCGTGTCGACGAAGAACCTGACGCAGTCGCTCACCACCTCGCTCGTCAACAACCTGTCGCTGACGGTCAACGCGCTCGGCCTCGGTCTCGATGTGACCACCCTGCTCAGCACGGTGAAGCCGGCGGTGACGACACTGCTCAACGGTGTGACCGCGCCGGTCGACGACCTCGTCCACAACGTGCTTGCAGCGCTTGGCGTGCATGTCGGCGAAGCCGATGTGCGCGTGACCGGCGCGGTCTGCGGGCGCTCGGTGCTGGTGCAATAGCCGGCCGTCAGCCGATTCTCCCGACGAAGCAACCTACAGGCGGCAGTGCCAGGGCAATCTCTTCCAGAACACCGCCAAGGACGCCAGCGACGTCAACGGCAAGAGCCGTTATCTCGACATCCCTGATCTCCGCCGGCAGCGTCCAGCTAGCCGGCTCACCGGCGAAGTTGAAGACGCATAACAACTTCTCGCCTTCGTGCTGGCGGATGAAAGCCAGCACATCGCCCTCGGCTTCGAGAAAACGGATGGAGCCGCCGGTCAGCGCCGGATGGCGCTTGCGCAAGGCGAGGATCGAGCGATAGGCGGCAAGCACCGAGCCGTCACTACCATTTTGCACGTCGACCGCGCGACTGCGATGCGCCTGCGGCACCGGCAGCCAGGGCTTGCCCGTGGAGAAACCGCCATTCTCGGAGCCGGCCTCCCAGACCATCGGCGTGCGGCAGCCATCCCTGCCCTTCACACCCGGCCAGAAGCGGATGCCCAGCGGATCGCGCAGGTCCTCATAAGCAAGCTCGGCCTCCTCAAGCCCGAGCTCCTCGCCCTGGTAGAGGCAGATCGAGCCGCGCAGGCAGGACAGCAGCGCGATCGCGAATTTCGCCACGGCGTCCGGATTTTCGCCGGGCCGCGTCCAGCGGCTGACATGGCGCATCACGTCATGGTTTGAGAAGGCCCAGCAGACCCAGCCATCGGCAACCGCGTTCTCGAAAGCTTCGACGCAGCCGCGCAAGTGAGCGGCCGAGAATTGCGGGCCGAGCAAGTCGAAGGTGTAGCACATCTGCAGCTTGTCGCCGCCCGACGTGTAGGCGGCGAGCGTCTGCAGCGAACGTTCCTCGTCACCCACCTCGCCGACGGCGGCGCGGTCCGGATATTCGTCGAGCAGGGCGCGCAAACGCTTCAGGAAGTCGAGGTTCTCGGGCCGCGTCTTGTCGAAGAGATGCTCCTGGAAGGCGTAGGTGGTGGTGGCAGCGTTGGTGCCGGCTACGCTTGAGGCCAGCGGCGGGTTATCGCGCAGCCAGCGGTCGTGGACATAGTAGTTGACCGTGTCCAGCCGGAAGCCGTCGACGCCGCGCTCCAGCCAGAAGCGCACGGTATCCAGCAACGCGTCCTGCACCTGCGGCGTGTGGAAGTTGAGGTCGGGCTGCGCGGCCAGGAAATTGTGCATGTAATACTGCCGGCGGGTGGCGTCCCATTCCCAAGCCGGCCCGCCGAACAGCGACAGCCAGTTGTTTGGCGCACTGCCGTCAGGCTTCGCATCGGCCCAGACGTACCAGTCAGCCTTGGCATTATCGCGGCTGGCGCGACCTTCGACGAACCATTCATGCTTGTCGGATGAATGCGAGATCACCTGATCGATGATGAGCTTCAGGCCAAGCCGGTGCGCCTCGGCGACCAGAGCGTCGAAATCCTCGAGCATGCCGAACATCGGATCAACATCGCGATAGTCCGAAACGTCATAGCCCATGTCTGCCATCGGCGACTTGAAGAAGGGCGACAGCCAGACGGCGTCGACGCCAAGCGAGGCGACATGGGCAAGCCGCGACGTGATGCCCTTGAGATCGCCGCTGCCGTCGCCGGTCGTGTCCTGGAAGGAGCGCGGATAGACCTGGTAGATCACGCAGCCGCGCCACCATTCGCCATTGCCGTCAGCCATCACGATTCCTTCCTTGAGCTGGCCTTCCCGGCCCTGCGCTCGATCATGAAACTCACGGTGCGGTCGGGCAGCGGCCGCGCGAGGTCGATCGCCTGCGTCTCGATCGCCGGACGCCACTCGTAGCCGTCCCTGATCGGCAAGGTGAAGACGCATTGGCGGCGGTCGCCATTGACCAAGACGGCAAGGCGCCCGCCCCCGCTATTCCCCAGCATCATGACGAGGCGATGTCGGCCGGGATCGTTCCAGTCGGCCTCGCCGAGCGGCGCGCCGGTTTCGGTCAGCCACTCGACATCCGGAATGGCTGAAGCGCCGGCCGGCTTCCCGGTCAGGAAATGCGTGTCCGACAGCGCCGGGAAGGCCCGACGCATCGCTGACAGAGCCGCGGTATATTGCTCCAGCGCCCGGTCGCGGCCGGCCCAGTCGAGCCAGGTTATGGCATTGTCCTGCGCATAGGCGTTGCTGTTGCCCTTCTGCGTGCGGCCGAACTCGTCTCCGGCGGTCAGCATGATCGTGCCGCGCGAGGCAAAGAGCGTCGCAAGCAGCGCGCATTGATCGTCGAAGCGGGCCCTGGCGATTTCCGCGTCGTCCGTTTCGCCCTCGACGCCATTGTTCCAAGACAGGTTGTCGTCGTGGCCGTCGCGGTTCTCTTCGCCATTGGCTTCGTTGTGCTTGTTCTCATAGGCGACGAGATCGGCCAGCGTCATGCCGTCATGCGCGGCTATGAAATTGACGCTGCGGCTCGCCGGCTGGCCTTGCCTGCCGAAGATGTCGGAGGAGCCGGCAAGCCGCGTCGCTAAAGCGCCGACCACGCCGGGGTCGCCGCGCCAGAAGCGCCTGATGTCGTCGCGGTAGCGATCGTTCCATTCGATAAATGGCGGCCGGAAATTGCCGAGTTGATAGCCGCCGGGCCCGACGTCCCAAGGCTCGGCGATCAGCACCCGGTCGGCGAGCATGGGATCGCCAGCGATGGCCCGAAGCAACGGCGCGTCCGGGTCGAACGCGCCCTCGACGCGGCCAAGCACCGGAGCGAGATCAAAGCGGAAACCGTCGACGCCGGCATGGCGGACGAAATGGCGAAGCGTGTCGAGCACCATCTGCCGCACGACCGGATGATCGCAGGCGACGGTGTTGCCGGTGCCGGTGTCGTTGGCCAGAAGGCCGTCGGGCAAGTGCCGGTAATAGGCCTGCGCGTCGAGGCCGCGCAGCGACAGTGTCGGACCAAGCCGGTCGCTCTCGCCGGTGTGGTTGAAGACGAGGTCGAGGATGGTGCCGATGCCCGCTTCGCGCAGCGCCGCAACCGTGTCGCGCAATTCGGCTAGGCCCCCGGGCGCGAGGCCCGGATCGAGCGCCATGAATGTGACGGGGTTGTAGCCCCAGGCGTTGTGCAGCCCTAGCGGCGGCAGATGTCGCTCGTCGATCGAGGCCGTGATCGGCATGAGCTCGACGGCGGAGACGCCGAGACGCTTCAGATGCTCGATGACAGCCGGATGGGCGAGCGCCGCGACGGTGCCGCGCTGCGCTTCGGGGATGTCAGAGTGCAGCTTCGTGAAGGAGCGAACGTTGAGCTCGTAGATCAGGCCGCCGGGCTGGAACAGAGACGGCTTCACGAGCACCGGCTCCGGCAAAGCACGCGCGACTGCCTTCGGCATCAGCGGCGCGGTATCCGCACCTTCGTTGCGCCGCGCGGCCAGCCGCCAGTGATATTGGTAGCGACGATCGATCTCGACGGCGTAGGGATCAGTGAGAAGCTTTTCCGGATCGAACCACAGACCGCGCTCCGGCGCGTAGTCGCCGTCGGCGCGAAAGCCATAGCGCGTGCCCGATGCGAGGCTGGACACGAAGAGCGCATATACGTCCTCGCCTTCGGGCTTCAGTTCCAGCCGCTCCACCTCGCGCGTGCCGCTATCGTTGAAGATCGAGACCCACAAGTGTCTCGCCGATGACGACCAGACGGCAAAACGGATGCCTTCGCTGGTGACGGTGGCGCCGAGCTGGCTCACGGGCACCTCCCAAACACCCTTGCCGGAGAAGGGGGATTGGCGTGCAGCGCCGAGACGGATGAGGAGTTTTGGAAGGAATGAGGCATTACCGATTTGAACGCGGGTCTGCGCAATTCGGTAGCAACCGCCGCCAACGCAATGCGAGGTCGACAGAAAACCGCATTACCGATCCATCTCAAAGAGCGAGTTGCTGCTCGGCCCATGCGGCGAACTCTTCTAGGCGCTCCAATGCCCTTTCGGCATCGTTTCGAGTCTTGGCCCTTGATCCGTACTGGACCTCGTCCTTCTGCTCCAGAAGTGCACGGAGACTCGCCTGCTGCTTCGCAGGAAGAGCCTTGCCCAGAGCCGCCCGCAAGAGCTTGACGACGGCCTGGTGGTCGTCCTGGTTGACTTCGTCGCGGAACTTGGCTGTCAAGGCATCGGAATAGGCTATCGCACACTTGATCACCGTCGACATGGAAGGGTTCCGATGTCACCTGGATCAGCAACGAGATTGCTGTTTCGCGCGTCTTTAAGGAACCCGCGGGCGATCACGAGTCGGCTAGTGACATAAGCAGCGTCTTTCTTTTTGGTGGATCCCACCCTAGCCATGCAACGCCTCTTGGAACGACACTGCGTCTTCCGGGCGGCTTCCAGCAAGGACAATCGCGTCCTGCTTGACGTTTTCCCACCACGGATCCTGGTCCCTCGCGAGGCGTCGGACATCATCGAAGTCGAGGCCGACGACGTTGGGGAGGAAGACCAGCCTCTCCGCCGGATCCCTGAGCGCTTCCCGGAGGCCTTCCACCACTTCGGCAAGATCATCGGCTCGGGCAACGAGGCCGATGTCGAGGTCGCTGTCTGGACCGTCATCCCCGCGAGCCGCACTGCCATAGACGAAGAGACTGAAGACGGGTCTTTGCGCTGCAACTTGGCGCACAGCGTCCAGGATCGCCGTAAAACGGTCGCTCTCGGCTTTGAAAAGGGCCGCCAACGTAGGGGCGAGATAATGGCTGTCATCAAAGCGGTACAGCCTCGAATGCCCCGATCCCGATGCGGTTACAATCCCTAGGGATTCGAGAGCGAGAAGTCCGAGCCGTACGCTTTCCCGAGATAGCCGGCTCCTGCGAACGATCTCTGGGGCCGCAAGCAGGCCACCATGCTGCACCAGCGTGCGGAGAACCCTAAGATTCGAGTCGACGCCGAGCATAGCGGTAAGTGGCCTTCGTATCGCGCTTTCCCGTTCCGAACGAGCCAAGAAGCCGCATCCATATCTGGTCAATTGCCTTGATATCTAGCTAATTCACTTGATATCTGGGCAAAATGCGATTGTCAATGATGGCGCGTCCGTTCGAAATGCATCTGGTGGCGGTTGCCACCAATTGCGCAGGTCTGCGCCAAGCTGGAGCGCCCTCATCCGAGCGAACTTCGCTCGGCCACCTTGTCCCACAAGGGAAAAAGCGCAGCCCCTTGTTGCACCCTCAAGTAATCACGCTCGGCTTGTTGCGGCCGGTGTGGCTCTTGATGCCGGCGATGTCATCGGCGGCAGCGATCAGATCGGCGAGCGCCTCCTGCGTGTCAAGGTCGTGCCTCGCCTTGTCCGGCTCGTAGCGCTCGATATAGACGCGTAGTGTCGCCCCGGATGTGCCGGTGCCGGAGAGGCGGAAGACGACGCGCGAGCCGCCTTCGAACAGGATCCGGATGCCCTGGTTCTTGCTCACCGAGCCGTCGACCGGGTCGTGATAGGCGAAGTCGTCGGCGCTGGCGATTGTCATGCCGCGTACGCTGGTACCGGGCAGCGAGCCGAGCTTTGCGCGCAATTCGTCGACCAGCGCGTTCGCCCGCTCGATCTCGACCTCTTCATAGTCGTGACGCGAATAGTAGTTGCGGCCATAGGTCTCCCAGTGCTTGGTGACGATGTCCTTGCAGCTCTCGCCCCGCACGGCGAGGATGTTGAGCCACAGAAGCACAGCCCATAGGCCGTCCTTCTCACGCACGTGGTTGGAGCCGGTGCCGGCGCTCTCCTCGCCGCAGATCGTCGCCATGCCGGCGTCGAGCAGGTTGCCGAAGAATTTCCAGCCGGTCGGCGTCTCGTAGATGCCGATGCCGAGCTTTTCGGCGACGCGGTCGGCAGCACCGCTGGTCGGCATCGAGCGGGCGATGCCCTTCAGACCTTCCTTGTAGCCCGGCGCCAGATGCGCGTTGGCGGCAAGCATCGCCACCGAATCCGAAGGAGTGACGAAGATGCCCTTGCCGATGATCAGGTTGCGGTCGCCGTCGCCGTCCGACGCTGCGCCGAAATCCGGTGCGTCCGGACCCATCATCTCGTCATAGAGATGTTTGGCATGCACCAGGTTCGGATCGGGGTGATGACCGCCAAAGTCGGGCAGCGGCTTGAAGTTGCGGCAGGTGCCGTTCGGCGCGCCGAGCCGGCGCTCGAGGATTTCCTTGGCGTAGGGACCAGTCACCGCATGCATGGCGTCGAAGCGCATGCGGAAGCCGTATTTGAAGTTGGCGCGGATGGCGTCGAAGTCGAACAGGCTTTCCATCAGCTCGGCATAGTCCTTGACCGGGTCGAAAACCTCGACCGTCATGCCGCCGGCTTGGAAGGTGCCGATCGTGTCGATGTCGACCGTGCCGATATCGGCGATCTTGAAGCTCGAGATCGTCTTGGTCTTTTCGAAGATCGCGTCGGTGATCTTCTCCGGCGCCGGGCCGCCATTGCCGGCGTTGTACTTGATGCCGAAATCCTCATGCGGGCCGCCCGGATTGTGGCTGGCCGACAGGATGATGCCGCCAAAGGTCTTGTATTTGCGGATGATGTTGGAGGCGGCGGGCGTCGACAGGATACCGCCCTGCCCGACCATCACCTTGCCGAAGCCGTTGGCGGCGGCCATGGCGATCGCCTTTTGGATGACCTCGCGGTTATAGAAGCGGCCGTCGCCGCCGATCACCAGCGTCTTGCCCTCGAAACCTTCCAGCTCGTCGAAGATCGACTGGATGAAGTTCTCGGCATAGTGCTCCTGCTGGAAGACGGGCACCTTCTTGCGCAGGCCGGAAGTGCCGGGCTTCTGGTCGGTATAGGGTTTGGTGGGGACGGTTTTGATCATGCCTCAGGCAGCCCTTTTCGAAAGCAGCAAGCG
Organism: Mesorhizobium album; assembly: GCF_033977205.1. NCBI lineage: Bacteria > Pseudomonadati > Pseudomonadota > Alphaproteobacteria > Hyphomicrobiales > Phyllobacteriaceae > Mesorhizobium > Mesorhizobium album. The sequence continues at coordinate 20,695 of NZ_JAVIIW010000029.1, forward strand.
ATAGAGTTCGACATATTTCTCGGCGCTCTTGTCCCAGGAGACATCGGCCTTCATGCCCTGGCGCTGGACCGAGGCCCAGGTCGCGGGCCTGGCATGCGCCTCGACCAGCCGGCGGATGGCATGCAGCAGCGCGCCGCCATTGTTCGGCGCAAACTGGAAGCCGGTGGCAACGCCTGCCGACAGCGCCGCCTCGTTGGCATCGATGATGGTGTCGGCGAGGCCGCCGGTGCGCGCGACGACCGGCACGCAACCATAGCGCAGTCCATAGAGCTGTGTCAGCCCGCAGGGCTCGAAGCGCGATGGGATGATGATGGCGTCTGAGCCGCCCTGCATGATGTGGGAGAGCGCTTCATCGTAACCGATGACGACGCCGACGCGGCCGCGATGCCGCGCGGCGGCGGCGAGCAGCGAGCCCTCGAGGCCGGCATCGCCCGAGCCGAGGACCGCCAGTCGTGCCCCGCGCTGAACGACGCCGTCGACGACCGCGGCCAGTATGTCCATGCCCTTCTGCCAGGTAAGGCGGCTGACGACGCAGACGATCGGGCTGTCGTCATTCTCAAGGTTGAAGCGGTCCTCGACTGCCTTGCGGTTGAGACCGCGGGCCTCAAGCGTCTCGGCGGAGTAGTTGGCCACCAGATGCTTGTCGGTCGCCGGATTCCAGATATCGACATCGATGCCGTTGACGATGCCGTAGAGGTCGACGGCGCGCATGTTGATCAGGCCGTCGAGGCCCATGCCGAATTCCGGCGATCGGATCTCCTGCGCATAGGTCGGGCTCACCGTTGTGACCGCCCAGGCGGCCTGCAGGCCGGCCTTGAGAAAGCCGACGCCGCCATAATATTCGACGCCGTCGAGCTGCATCGCCACGCCCGGCAGGCCGAGCTCGCCGAATATGCCGGCGCCGAACTGGCCCTGGAATGCAAGGTTGTGCACGGTGATCAGCGACGGCACGCCGACCGCCTTGCCGTAGCGCATATAGGCGAGCGTCATTGCCGACTGCCAGTCATGGGCGTGCACGATGTCGGGCTGGTAGCCGGAGATCGCGCCGCCGGCGATATCGCCGCCGGCCTGGCTCAGCGCTGCAAAGCGCCGCCAGTTGTCGGGCCAATCGGAGCCGGTGACAGTACCGTAAGGCCCGCCCTGGCGGTCGAAGAGATGCGGCGCGTCGAGCACGAAGAGATCGAGCTCGCCGACCTTGACGGCATGGACCGAAGCCTTGCCGCCCTGCAGCAACGGGTACTGGTAGACGGCCTTCTTTTTCTTGAAGGCGTCCATCACCACCGGATAGCCGGGAACCAGCGTGCGCATCGCCACGCCCTTGCCGGCGAGCGCGATCGGCAGCGCGCCGGTCACGTCGGCAAGCCCGCCAGTCTTGATCAGTGGGAAGATTTCGGGCGTGACCGACAGGACCTGCATGCGATTCACACTCCGAGTTTAAAGTGACAGCAGACTGACAAACTTGCTGATCAAAGCGACACCTTGCTGATCAATCTGATCAGGTTGACAGCTTGTTGATCGACCTGGTCAGGTCGACAACTTGTTGATCATGTCCTGGGTGATCAGGCTGATGCCCTTCTCCGAGACGCGGAAGCGCTTGGCGTCGAGCTCCGGATCCTCGCCGACCACCAGCCCTTCCGGAATGCGCACGCCATGGTCGATGACGACGCGCTTCAAGCGCGCGTTGCGGCCGACCTGGACGTCGGGCAGCATCACCACTTCCTCGAGCTTCGAATAGGAATTGATGCGGGCGCCGGTGAAGATCAGGCTGCGGCGGAGCGAGGCGCCGGAGACGATGCAGTCGCCCGAGACCAGCGAGGAGATCGCTTCGCCGCGGCGGCCGTCCTCGTCATGCACGAACTTGGCCGGCGGCTTCAATTCGGCATAGGTCCAGATCGGCCAGTCGCGGTCGTAGAGGTCGAGCTCGGGCGTGACGTCGGTGAGGTCGATATTGGCTTCCCAATAGGCGTCGACCGTTCCGACATCGCGCCAGTAGGGCTCGGCCTCATGCGAGGAGCGCACGCAGGACTTGGCGAAACGGTGGGCGATCGCCTTGCCGTGCTGGACGATGTAGGGGATTATGTCCTTGCCGAAGTCGCGGCTGGAACCGGGCTCGGCCGCATCGCGGCGCAACTGCTCCATGAGGAACTTGGTCTTGAACACGTAGATGCCCATCGAGGCCAGCGCATAGTCGGGCTTGTCCGGGATGCCGGGCGGATCGGCGGGCTTTTCGATGAAGGAGATGATGGTGTCCTTCTTGTCGACATGCATGACGCCGAAGCCGGTCGCCTCCATGCGCGGCACTTCGAGGCAGCCGACGGTGACGTCGGCGCCGGCATCGACGTGCTGGCGTAGCATCAGCTCGTAGTCCATCTTGTAGATGTGGTCGCCGGCCAGGATGACCATGTATTCGGGGCCGTAGGCCTCGATGATGTCGATGTTCTGGTAGACGGCGTCGGCCGTACCCTCATACCACTGGGTTTCCGAGACGCGCTGCGAGGCTGGCAGGATGTCGAAGCTCTCGTTTCGCTCGGGCCGCAGGAAGTTCCAGCCGCGCTGGAGGTGGCGGATGAGCGAGTGCGCCTTGTACTGGGTGGCAACGCCGAGGCGGCGGATGCCGGAGTTCAGCGCATTGGAGAGCGCAAAATCGATGATGCGCGTCTTGCCGCCGAAATAGACCGCGGGCTTGGCGCGCCGGTCGGTCAGCTCCTTGAGGCGGCTGCCGCGGCCGCCGGCCAGGACATAGGCCATGGCATCGCGTGCCAGCGGCTGGGTTCTCTTCATCTCTGCCATTGCCTGCCTCCCTCGTAAGCTGTCCGGAACATTACTTGAGCAAGATGAACAATCATCTGCTTCAGTCCGCGACGAATTCCAGCATGATCGTCGAAAGCGGCGGCAAAAGCATCGTCGCCGACGTGCCGCCCCCTTCCCCGCTCGCCATGATCATGCCGCCATTGCCCTTGCCGGAGCCGCCATAAACGGCGGCGTCGGTGTTCATGATCTCGCGCCACTCTCCCGCCTGCGGCAGCGGCACGCGATAGTCCTCGCGCGGCACCGGCGTGAAATTGGAGATGACGGCGATCGGAGTGCCGCCCGGCGCGCTGCGCAGCCAGGCAAAGACCGAGTTGTCGCGGTCGTCGACGATGAGCCAGGAAAAACCTTCCGGCTCGCAGTCGCGCGCATGCAGCGCCGGGCGCGAGCGGTAGAGGTAGTTCAAGTCGCGCACCACCTGCCAGACACCGCGATGCGGGGCGTAGTCCATCAGGTTCCAGTCGAGCGCGCGCGCCTCGCTCCACTCGCGGCGCTGGGCGAATTCCTGTCCCATGAACAGGAGCTTCTTGCCGGGATAGCCCCACATGAAGGCGTAGTAGGCGCGCAGCGTCGCGAATTTCTGCCAGTCGTCGCCGGCCATCTTCTGGAGCAGCGTGCCCTTGCCGTGCACGACCTCGTCATGGGAGAGCGGCAGCACGAAATTCTCGGAGAAGGCGTAGATCAGACCGAAGGTGATCTCGTTGTGATGGTATTTGCGGTAGACCGGCTCCTTGGAGAGGTACTCCAGCGTGTCGTGCATGAAGCCCATGTTCCACTTGAAGCCGAAGCCGAGCCCGCCTTCATGCACCGGGCGCGAGACTTTCGGCCATGAAGTCGATTCCTCGGCAATCGTCATCACGCCGGGGTGATGGCCGTAGAGCTCCTTGTTCATCTTCTGCAGGAAGCTGACGGCCTGCAAATTCTCGCGCCCGCCCTGTTCGTTGGGGACCCACTCGCCCGCCTTGCGCGAATAGTCGAGGTAGAGCATCGAGGCGACCGCGTCGACGCGCAACCCGTCGACATGGTATTTCTCGGCCCAGAACAGCGCGTTGTTGACAAGGAACGAGGAGACCTCGCGGCGGCCGAAATTGTAGATTGCGGTGTTCCAATCGGGATGGAAACCCTGGCGCGGATCGGCATGCTCGTAGAGCGCGGTGCCATCGAATTGCACCAGGCCATGCTCGTCGACCGGGAAATGCGCCGGCACCCAGTCGAGAATGACGCCGACGCCGGCACGATGCGCACCGTCGACGAAGCGGGCGAAGCCGTCGGGATCGCCGAAGCGGGCAGTCGGCGCGTAAAGGCCGGTCGTCTGGTAGCCCCAGGACGGGTCGTAAGGATGCTCGGAGATCGGCAGGAACTCGATATGGGTGAAGCCGGTGTCGACCACGTATGGGATCAGTCGCGCGGCGAGCTCGTCCCAGGTGAGGAACGTGCCGTCATCGCGGCGCTGCCACGAGCCGGCATGGACCTCGTAGACCGAGATCGCCTCGCGCCTGGGGTCGGCTTTCTGCCAGAAGCTGCGGTGCGCCTCGTCGCCCCATTGATGCGCCATCGGCGGCGCCGTCACCGAAGCGGTCGCCGGACGCAGTTCCGACTCGAATGCGAACGGATCGGCCTTGAGCGGCAGACGCACGCCATCGGGACCGATGATCTCGAACTTGTAAGGCCGGCCGGAGCCGAGGTCGGGAATGAACAGCTCCCAGATGCCGGTGTCCTTGCGGCCGCGCATGGTGTGCCGGCGGCCGTCCCATTCGTTGAAATTGCCGACCACGGAGACGCGCCTGGCATTCGGCGCCCAGACGGCGAAATGCACGCCTGTCGCGCCCTCATGCTCGATGACATGAGCACCGAGCTTGTCGAAGAGCCTTAAGTGAGAGCCCTCGGCCATATAGTAGTCGTCCATCGGGCCGAGGACCGGACCGAAGGAATAGGGGTCGGTCAGCCACCAGTCGCCACCGGCATTTCTGGCGTGATAGCGCAGCGGCTGACGCTTGCGGATCGAAAGCCTGCCCTCGAAGAAGCCGGCATCGTTGGTGCGGGTGAGTTCGCCGACCTCCTTGCCGGTCAGCGTGTAAGCGGTGACAAACTCGGCATTGGGCACGAAGCAGCGGGCGACGAAGCCTTTGCCGGCCTCATGCACGCCAAGAACGGCAAAGGGATCGCCATGCGTTCCGGCGACAATCGCCGCGACATCGCCGGCTGGCGCCAGTCCGTCCGGCCCGCTTGTCGCAGCGGTCGCGCGCGGCTTCCTCATCAGGCGGTCGCCCTCCCTGGGCACCTTTGTTCTGGTGCATGTCCTAGTCCCAAAACCGCTGCGCACTTTTGGGCGGCATGCATCAATCTTTGTTTTTTTGGTGCATGTCGTAGTCCCAAAACCGCTACGCACTTTTGGGCGACATGCACCAATCTTTGTTTTTGGTGCATGTCGTAGTCCCAAAACCGCTACGCACTTTTGGGCGACATGCACCGGGGCCACATCGTTCGTAGCCTCATGCAATCACATCAGACAGGTACGTTCCAGATTTCTTTCGCATATTGGCGGATGGTGCGATCGGACGAGAACCAGCCGACGCGGGCGACATTGCGGATGGCGCGCGTGTACCAGTCGGGACTGTTGCGCCAGACGTTGTCGACCTCGCGCTGGCAGGCAGCGTAGGAGTCGAAATCGGCCGCCACCATGAACCAGTCGCGCTGGTAGAGGCCGTTCATCAGATCGCGATAGCGGTTGGGATCGTCGGGCGAGAAGACGCCGGACGAGATCGCCGACACCGCCTGCGCCAGCTCCGGCGAGGCCTCGATCACGCCGCGCGGGTCGTAGCCGTTGTTGCGCCGGTCGGCGACCTCGGCGGTGGTCAGGCCGAAGATGAAGATGTTGTCGTCGCCGACGCGCTCCTTGATCTCGACGTTGGCACCGTCGAGCGTGCCGATGGTCAAGGCGCCGTTGAGCGCGAACTTCATGTTGCCGGTGCCGGAAGCTTCCATGCCGGCGGTCGAGATCTGCTCGGAGAGATCGGCCGCCGGCATCATCAGCTCGGCCAGGCTGACATTGTAGTTCGGCACGAACACCACCTTCAGCAGGCCGCGCACTGCCGGATCGCGGTTGATAACCCTGGCGACATCATTGGCCAGTTTGATGATCAGCTTGGCGTTATGGTAGCTGGGCGCCGCCTTGCCGCCGAAGAATTTCACCCGCGGCATCCAGTCCCGCTCGGGATGCGAGCGGATCTGGTCGTAGAGCGCGATCGCCTCCAGAATGTTGAGCAGCTGGCGCTTGTATTCATGGATGCGCTTGACCTGGATATCGAACAGCGCCGAAGGATCGAGCTTGATGCCGAGCCGGTCAGCGACGAGGTTGGCGAGCCTCGCCTTGTTCTGCCGCTTTACGGCGGCGAACTTCTCGCGGAAGGCGGCATCATTGGCAAGAGGATCGAGATCCTTGATCGCCTCGATGTCATCCATGAAGCGCTCGCCGATCGCCTCGCGGGCAAGCGCGGTCAGGCCGGCATTGCACTGGATCAGCCAGCGCCGCGGTGTGATGCCGTTGGTCTTGTTGTTGATGCGGTCCGGGTAAAGCTTGTGGAGATCGGCGAACACCGTCTCCTTCATCAGCTCGGTGTGCAGCGCCGAGACGCCGTTGATCGAATGCGAGCCGACGAAAGCCAGGTTGCCCATGCGCACGCGGCGGTCGCCATTTTCCTGGATCAGCGAAATGCGGGCGATCTGCTCGCCCGAGAATTTTCCGGTGGCCCGCGCTTCCAGGAGCACTTCAGCGTTGATGGCATAAACGATCTGCATGTGGCGCGGCAACAGCCGCTCGAAGAGCGGCACCGGCCAGCTTTCCAGCGCCTCGGGAAGAAGCGTGTGGTTGGTATAGGCGAAGGTGCGCTTGGTGATGTCCCAGGCGAGGTCGAAATCCATGCCGTGGACGTCCATCAAGAGCCGCAGCAGCTCGGGCACGGCGACCGCCGGATGGGTATCGTTCAGGTGGATCGCGGCCTTGTCGGGCAGTGATTTCAGGTCGCCATATTGGCTCAGATGCCGCTGGACGATGTCCTGCAGCGAGGCGGTGGAGAAGAAATATTCCTGCCTCAGCCTGAGCTCCTGCCCGGCCATGTGGGAATCGGCGGGATAAAGCACGCGCGACAGCGCATCGGCCTTGTTGCTTTCGGCAAGCGCGCCGATGTGGTCGCCGGCATTGAACTTGTCGAGCAGGATCGGGTCGATCGGCATGCCGGACCAGAGCCGCAGCGTGTTGACGCGCCTGGCGCGCCAGCCGGCGACCGGCGTGTCATAGGCGACGGCCAGCACATGCTCGGTCGGCTTCCAGACATGGCGTTCGAGCCGGCCATCCTTCGAAGTGATCGATTCCACCGAGCCGCCGAAGCCGACCTCGAAGGAACGCTCGCGCCGCTCGAATTCCCACGGGTTGCCGTGGTCGAGCCAGGTTTCCGGCAATTCGATCTGCCAGCCGTCATGGATCTCCTGGCGGAACATGCCGTTGGCATAGCGGATGCCGTAGCCGTGGGCGGGGATATCGACGGTCGCCATGCTCTCCATGAAGCAGGCGGCGAGCCGGCCGAGGCCGCCATTGCCGAGGGCTGCGTCCGGCTCCAGGCCGGCGATGAGGTCGAGGTCGACGCCGAGCGAGGCCAGAGCCTCGCGCATGCTCTCCATCAGGCCGAGATTGGAGAAAGCATCGCGCATCAGGCGCCCGATGAGGAATTCGAGCGAGAGGTAATAGACGCGCTTTTCCTGCTGGTCGTAGGCTTCCTTGGTCGCCTGGATCCAGTGATCGACGATGCGGTCGCGCACCACCTTGATGGAGGCGGTCAGCCAGTCATAGGGCGTGGCGACCGTGGTGTCCTTGCCGAGCCGGTATTTCAGCGACATCAAGACTTCTTCGGCAAGTGTCTTGGGGTCGGGATGGTCGAGAGCGGGGGCTTCGATCGTCATGGCGGATGTCATGCTGCCTCTCGTTCGGTTGGCCTGATCATACCGGCTTTCACCGCTTCTCCTACCCCACTTTGCCGCACTGCAGCATATGGTAAATCGATTTAGGGCGTGATGTCCATCCGATACCCTGCAGCGATTAACCGTGGTCGACGGAGATCAGGCCGCCAGAGCGTCTTCCGGCGGCTTCTTGGCGCCAGTCATCAGCGCGACCGCATCCGACATGGAAATCTGCTTGGGATCGACGACGCAGAGACGCCGTCCAAGCCGGTGGATGTGGATGCGGTCCGCGACTTCGAACACATGCGGCATGTTGTGCGAGATGAGCACGATCGGCAGGCCGCGCTTCTTCACGTCGAGGATGAGCTCAAGCACGCGGCGGCTCTCCTTGACGCCAAGTGCCGCCGTCGGCTCGTCCATGATCACCACCTTGGAGCCGAAGGCGGCGGCGCGCGCCACCGCGACGCCCTGGCGCTGGCCGCCTGAGAGCGTCTCCACCGCCTGGCTGATGTTCTGGATGGTCATCAGGCCGAGCTCGGTGAGCTTGTCGCGAGCGCGCTTTTCCATCGCCGGACGGTCGAGCATGCGGAACCAACTGCCGAGCGGGCCGGGCTTCCTGATCTCGCGGCCGAGGAACATGTTGTCGGCGATCGACAGCGCCGGCGACAATGCCAGGTTCTGGTAGACGGTCTCGATGCCTGCCTCGCGGGCCTCGATGGGCGACTTGAAGTGGACCTGCTTGCCGTCCAGCTCGATCGCCCCCTCGTCGGGGTGCACGGCGCCGGAGATCGCCTTGATCAGCGTCGACTTGCCGGCGCCGTTGTCGCCGATCACCGCCAGGATCTCGCCCGGATAGAGATCGAAGTCGCAGTTGTTGAGCGCGGTCACGCGGCCATAGCGCTTGGTCAGACCGCGCGCGGTGAGTACAGCCTGCTCAGTCATGGTTACACCGAAACCTTTCTGATCCACTGGTCGATCGCCACGGCGCCGATAATCAGGACGCCGGTGAGCAGCACTTTCCACTGAGGGTCGGCGCCCAGCATGTTGAGGCCCATCGAGACGACGCCGACGATCATGGCGCCGAACAGCGTGCCGAGGATCGAGCCGCGGCCGCCAAAGAGCGAGATACCGCCGATCACCGTCGCGGTGATCGCCTGCAGATTATAGTCGGTGACTGCGGCAGACGGCGAGATGGAACCGTTGCGGCCGATCGAGACCCAGGCCGCAAAGGCGGCGATCAGGCCGGCAAGCGTGTACACAGCCACGAGCACCGTCTTGGTCTGGATACCGGAAAGCTTGGCCGCCTCGGGGTCGTCGCCGACGGCGTAGACATGGCGGCCCCAGGCCGTGTGGTTGAGCACGTACCACAGGAACAGCACCAGCAGGACCATCGCAATGACGCCGGCCGTCAGCACTGCAGAACCAACCCTGAAGCTCAGCGCAAAGAGATGCAGCAGCGGCGCCTGGGCGTCGACGTCGGCGTCGCGGATCGTCTCATTGGCGGAATAAATGAAGTTCGTCGCCATGACGATGTTCCAGGTGCCGAGCGTGACGATGAAGGGCGGCAGCTTCATGTAAGCGACCAGGAGGCCATTGAGCAGGCCGCAGGCGCCGCCGGCGGCAAGCCCCACGATCACCGCCAGAAGGGTCGGCATCCCGTAGGTGATGGCGCAATTGCCCATGATCACGGCTGAAATCACCATGATGACGCCGATCGAAAGATCGATGCCGGCGGTCAGGATCACCAGCGTCTGAGCGGCGCCCAGAATGCCGACGATGGCGATCTGCTGCAGGATCAGCGTCAGCGTGTAGGACGAGAAGAAACGACTGCCAATGGCAATGCCGAAAATGATGATCGACAGCACCAGCACGATCAGCGGCACCGCCGCCGGCGTGGAATGCAGGAAGTGCTGTGCGCGCTTGACGAAAGACTTGCCGTGCTCCTCGAAGGCCGCGACGCTGGTGTCGCTGCTCGAGAGCACCTTCTCGTATTCCTGCATCTGAGACATATATCCTCCCGTCTCACGGAGCTTGGTCATGGCTCCATGCTGCGTTTACGCATTCCGGTCTGTTGCCGGGATTATCAGCGCTTACGAAAATGTATCGTCCACCCGATGCGGCCGGGGATCAAGCCCCAGCCGCAAGGTTTTACGCGCTGTCAGGCAGCCATCAGCCCCAGCACTTGGCCAGGCCTTCCTTCGTGTCGATGGACTTCACGCCTTTTGCGGGCTTGTCGGTCACGAGATTGACGCCGGTGTCGAAGAAGTTCTTGCCTTCGGTCGGCTTCGGCTTCGTGCCGTCCTTGGCGTATTTGGCGATCGCCTCGATGCCGAGCGCCGCCATCTGCAGCGGGTATTGCTGCGAGGTGGCGCCGATCACGCCTTCGGTCACCGACTTCACGCCCGGGCAGCCGCCGTCGACGGAGACGATCAGCACCTGCTTTTCGAGGCCGACGGCCTTGAGGGCCTGGTAGGCGCCGACCGCGGCGGGCTCGTTGATGGTGTGGATGACGTTGATGGTGTTGTCCTTCTGCAGGAGGTTCTCCATCGCCTTGCGGCCGCCTTCCTCATTGCCGTTGGTGACGTCGTGGCCGACGATGCGCGGATCGTTCTCGTCGCCGATCTTGTTCGGGTCCTTCACGTCGATGCCGTAGCCTTCCATGAAGCCCTGGTCGCGCAGCACGTCCACGGTCGGCTGCGAAGGCGTCAGGTCGAGGAAGCCGATCTTGGCGTCCTTGGCCTTGTCGCCGAGCGTGGCGGCGGCCCAGGCGCCGATCAGCTTGCCGGCCTCCAGATTGTCCGTTGCGAAGGTCGCGTCGGCTGCATCGATCGGATCGAGCGGCGTGTCGAGCGCGATCACCAGCAGGCCGGCGTCACGCGCCTTCTTCACCGTCGGCACGATGCCCTTGGTGTCGGAGGCGGTGATCAGGATGCCCTTGGCGCCGTCGGCGATGCAGCTTTCGATCGCCGCCACCTGGCTCTCGCTGTCGCCGTCGATCTTGCCGGCATAGGTCTTGAGGTCGACGCCGAGCTCCTTGGCCTTGGCGGTCGCGCCCTCTTTCATCTTGACGAAGAAGGGATTGGTGTCAGTCTTGGTGATCAGGCAGGCGCCGACCCCGGCGGCCGACGCGGACGAGGCGAATGCCATCAAGCCCAACCCGGCAGCCGCGAACACGGTGGACTTCAGCAGCGATTTCTTGGTCACGATTTCCTCCCAATGGAACCATTCCGGACGCCGGCCAACCCGGCGTCTCAAGCGCATCCAACCATTCTCCCAGCGTGGACGCCAGCTCAAAAGACACCAGTCCGAGGCATCTGTCAATAATTAAATCACTCTTATTTATTATTGACAGACTTGCGCCGTTCACTCATTCTGAACGAAAAGCAGTGTGGGGAAACTGACGGGAGGTAAAGGGTGCAGACCGGCATTGCGAGGCACGGTTCGCCCGAGGCTCGGGAGAGCCGCTTGCATCGCGGCACGAACCAGAGCGGCATGCGCGACCACAACGAACGGCTCGTGCTGTCCTTGGTGCGCCAGCATGGCAGCCTGGCCAAATCCGACATTGCGCGCATGACAGGCCTGTCGGCGCAGACCGTATCCGTCATCATGCGCGAGCTCGAGGAAGACAAGCTGCTTATCCGCCAGGCACCGCTGCGCGGCAAGATCGGCCAGCCGTCGATCCCGATGGCGCTCAACCCGGAAGGCGCCTTCTTCATTGGCCTCAAGATCGGCCGCCGCAGCGCCGAGCTGGTGCTGATCGACTTCCTCGGCAATGTGCGCGCCATGCTGCAGAATTCCTATCGCTATCCGGCGCCGCGCGAGACGGTCGAGTTCGTCAGCGCCGGCATCAAAAAAATGCGCGGCGAACTGACGCCGGCGCAGGACAAGCGCATCGCCGGCCTCGGCATCGCCATGCCGTTCGAGCTCTGGAGCTGGGCCGACACTGCCGGCGCGCCGCGCGAGATCATGGACGAATGGCGCCATCGCGACATTCGCGCCGACATCCAGGCGCAGTGCGACTTTCCGGTCTATCTGCAGAACGACGCCACCTCCGCCTGCGGCGCCGAACTCGTCTTCGGCCAGGCAGGCGCGGCGCGCGACTTCGTCTATTTCTACATCGGCGCCTTTGCCGGCGGCGGCATCGTGCTCAACGGCCGCCTGTTCGGCGGCCCGACCGGCAATGCCGGCGCGCTGGGCTCGATGCCGGTGCCGGGGCCCGACGGTAAGCCGACGCAGCTTATCGACGTCGCCTCGATCGCCATATTGGAAAAGGCGCTCAGCGCCAAAGGCATCGACGGCTCCTATCTGTGGACCTCGCCGCAGGAATGGGGCGAGATCGGCGCCGAACTCGACGAATGGATCGCCAACGCCGCGCAGGCGCTCGCCTATGCGATTGTCGCGGCCTCCTCGGTCATCGATTTCGAAGCGGCGGTGATTGACGGCTGGATGCCGCTCGATGTGCGGCGGCGGCTTGTCGACGCCGTCACGGACGCTATCACGGGAATCGACGCCGAGGGCCTGAAGCTGCCGCTCGTGCGCGAAGGAACGGTTGGCATCCATGCGCGGGCGCTGGGCGGCGCCAGCCTACCGCTTTCCGAGCGCTTCCTGATCGGGCCGACCACGATCTCCAGGAGCGCCTGACCCATGCTGATCGGCATTCCGTCGCTGCTCGGCCCCCAGCTTTTGGCGACGCTCAGGGCCATGGGCCATGGCGACGAGATCGCCATCGTCGACGGCAACTATCCCGCCGAGGAGCAGGCGCGACGGCTGATCCGCGCCGACGGCCATCATCTCATTCCCGTGCTCGACGCGATCCTCAGCGTGCTGCCGGTCGACGAGGCGGTGCCGGAGGCGCTGTTTCGCGCCTCGGTCAAGGGCGATCCGGCGCTGGCCGATCCCGTGCACCACGAGATGGAAGCGGTCTGCGCGAAACGCGCGCCGGACCGCAAGGTAGTTGCGCTCGCCGGCCCCGACTTCTATGCACGCGTCAAGGCCGCGCATGCGATCGTCGCGACCAGCGAACCCAGGCTCTACGCCAACATCATCATCCGCAAGGGCGTGATCCATCCGCCGGAAAGCCAGACATCATGATCCTCTGCTGTGGCGAAGCCTTAATCGACATGCTGCCGCGCACGACGACCGAAGGCGAAGCGGCCTTCGCGCCTTATGTCGGCGGCGCGGTGTTCAACACGGCCGTCGCGCTCGGGCGGCTGGGCGCGCCGGCGGCGTTCTTTTCCGGCCTCTCCTCAGATCTGTTCGGCGGGCAGCTGCGCGAGGCGCTGGGGGCGAGCAAGGTGAGTTCCACCTATGCGCATACCTCGTCGCGGCCGACGACGCTCGCTTTCGTGCGGCTCACCAACGGCCACGCGACCTACACCTTCTATGACGAGAACACCGCCGGACGGATGCTTACCATCGAGGATCTGCCGAAGCTCGGCGCGGAGATCGAGGCGATGCTGTTCGGCGCCATCAGCCTGATCTCCGAGCCTGCGGGGTCGGCGTATGAGGAGTTCATGCGACGCGAGCACAAAAGCCGGGTGATGATGCTCGACCCCAACATCCGGCCGAACTTCATCCCGGACAAGGCCAGGCATCTCAGGCGCATCCGCGAGATGATGGCGCTGGCCGACATCGTGAAACTTTCCGACGAGGACCTCAACTGGTTCGATGAGGCGGGCTCGCATGAGGACGTGGTTCGCAACTGGCTCGACCGCGGGCCGAAGCTGATCGTCGTCACCCATGGCAGCGAAGGCGCCGTCGGCTACAGCAAGGAGCACAAGGTCACGGTCGTGCCGCAGAAGGTGAAGGTGGTCGACACGGTCGGCGCCGGCGACACCTTCAATGCCGGCATCCTCGCCTCGCTGCACGAGCAGGGTCTGCTCACCAAGGCGGCGATCGGCGGCCTGTCCGAAGACGCGATCGGCAAGGCGCTTGAGCTTGGCGCCAAGGCAGCCGCGGTGACGGTCTCGCGGGCCGGCGCCAACCCGCCCTGGCGGCACGAGATCGCCTGATCGGCCGTCCGGGCGGCCAAAGGGCCCACCTAAACGATCACTTTATGTTTCCAAAGGCTGGAACAGCGCGATAAGGGGCGCTGAAAATGACCTTTGAAGCCCGGATTCCCGGCTTGCTTGGGCAATGCGCCGGCAAAAGACGGTAACAGGCTGCGACATTTCAGCAATTCGCCCTGCCCGCCCCCGGCTTTCTCAGCCGTGCCAAGTCTGGTACCAGCGGGCCGGTTAATGGCAGCATTTGAGGCCGACATGCAGTTCATCGATCTTGGCGCGCAGCGCGAACGAATCCGCGACCGGCTGAAGGTCGCGATCGACAAGGTGGTCGAAGACGGCCGCTACATCCTCGGGCCCCAGGTCGCCGAATTCGAGAAGAAGCTCGCGGCTTATGTCGGCGTCAAGCATGTCGTGGCCTGCGCCAACGGCACCGATGCGCTGCTTTTGCCGCTGTTTGGAGCCGGCATCGGCCCGGGCGACGCGGTGTTCGTGCCGAGCTTCACCTTCGCCGCGACGGCCGAAGTGGTGGCGCTTGCCAAGGCGGAGCCGGTCTTCATCGACGTCGATCCCGATACCTACAACATCGACATCGCTAGCCTCGAGGCAGCGATCGGCATGATCAAGAAGGAAGGCCGCTTGAAGCCGAAGGCGATCATTCCGGTCGACCTGTTCGGGCTTGCCGCCGACTATGAAGCAATCATGGCGATCGCCAAGCGCGAGAACCTGCTGGTGATCGAGGACGCTGCCCAGTCGATGGGCGGCTCCGCCGAGGGCACGATGTGCGGCGCCTTCGGCCATGTCGGCTCGACCAGCTTCTATCCGGCGAAGCCCCTCGGCTGCTATGGCGATGGCGGCGCAATGTTCACCAATGACGATGCGCTGGCCGACAAGCTCAGATCCTTCGCCTTCCACGGCAAGGGCGAGACCCAGTACGACAACATCCGCGTCGGCATCAATTCGCGCCTCGACACGCTGCAGGCGGCGATACTTATCGAAAAGCTCGCCATTCTCGAGGACGAGATGGTGGCGCGGCAGGCGGTCGCCGATCGCTATGCAAAGGGCCTCGGCGACATCGTCAAGGCATCGCGCAATTTGAGTGGCGGCCGCTCGGCCTGGGCGCAATACGCCATCGAGACGCCGAAGCGCGATGGGCTCAAGGCCCATCTCGGCGAAAAGGGCATCCCGTCAGTCATCTATTATGTGAAGCCGCTGCACGAACAGGTCGCCTATCGCGACTACCCGCGCACGCCGACCGGCCTCGCCGTTTCGGAAAAGCTGCCGAGGCAGATCCTCTGCCTGCCGATGCACGCTTATTTGAGCGAAGCCGACCAGGACCGGATCATCGAGACGATCCGCAACTATATCGGTTCGAACTCGGCGCACGTAGCTGCGGCGTAAAAGAGCCTCACGGGCGAGATCACGGTCTCGGCGGGTATGCCTCCAGTAATAGGCCGATCGCGGCCCAGCGCGATGATGCTCCAGCCGTCCCGGTCGTTGTGACGTATTGCGACGAGCCGGAGGTCTTTGGGATGCCTCTCGGTCGGGCGCAGGTCGCTGCTTTACGCCGGCAAAGCCATCAAGAACGCGCTCAACGGCTGATCCTTTGCCGAGGTGTAATACCGACAGAAAGGGCTTGGCGGTCTACCTTGTGGGAATCAAGTGCAGTGCAGACTTCCCGCCTTTCACGGCAGCCGCCGACAACTTGCGGTCAAAGCTCGCAAGTTGGCCGCCGCGCGCCTTGGCGAGCGCAAGAAGATAGGTATCGGTGACCTGGGCTGAGGTCAGGATTTTCGCCGCATCGATATCGCCGGAGCCGACAAGACTCACATCGTCGGGCCAGAAGCTGTGCC
The DNA here is from genome assembly GCF_033977205.1 of Mesorhizobium album. Lineage (NCBI taxonomy): Bacteria > Pseudomonadati > Pseudomonadota > Alphaproteobacteria > Hyphomicrobiales > Phyllobacteriaceae > Mesorhizobium > Mesorhizobium album. Next base: position 36,311 of record NZ_JAVIIW010000029.1, read on the forward strand.
CAGGCAGGGCTCGTAACTTGGTAACGATTTGCGCAACGACGGCAGGCGAGCCGGGAGAATTGGGATATCTTTGGTTGCCGACGATGCGCAGGACGCCGTTTTCGGTGATGGGACAGGTAGCCCATGCGGCGTTACCGGTCACTTCGAACCAGCCATGCGCGTCGTCATGGGCGACATGGCCAGGATCGATCAGCGCGATCAGCACATTGACATCGAGCAGGAAGGTCATGGCAGCTCGTCACGCAAGGCATTGACCGTCTCAAGCGTGACAGGAGGCGCATCCGGCCGAGGCGACAGCAGAGGAATCCCGTTACGCTCGCCGCCGGCTTGCGGGCGGCGCAGCGAGCGCCGGGCGAGATCGGTGATGATCTCGCCGACGCTGCGATGCTGCTGCCGGGCCATCGCCTTGGCCGCAATCAGCACGTCGTCATCGATTGCCAGGGTGGTTCTCATATCGCCCTCCTCGGTACGCATCAATCATCACGCATCATATAGAGCGGCGACGACGGATACTCAAGCGCCGGAGGCCGCCATTGCATGCGGCGGCGATCCGGAGGAGTGCCCGCATCAGGGGCGCAGACGAAGCTGTCGGATTGGGGTTTGGGGCTCCTAGAACCGCGACTTGCTGTAATATACAGCGCAGGATTGCCGGTTATTCTTCCCCTCAATTCGATGTCCCCACCCGCAGGCTTGAGATATCGATTCCATGGTGAGGGAACCGGTTTTCCGTGCAGCGGATTCGCCGAACTTTTGGGTCGTCAAATCCGCCTCCTGCCGGCGACGGCTACTGAAGGTCGGAGCAATTGGGCGCGGTCAGCGATGTGGTCCGCGCCGTGGTTGATCGGGCCAGCGACGCTATCACGATCAGCTTGGGTCGGCGACTTTACCACTGGCAATGAAATGCGGGTTGGCGAAATCCGTGTCGCTGGCCTGATTGCGCTTGCCGTAGACGAGCGGCTGGCCGTCCAGCGTTCGGGTCATGCCGCCGGCGGCGCGCAGCACCGCATCGCCCGCCGCCGTGTCCCATTCCATGGTGCGGCCGAAGCGCGGATAGACATCCGCCTCGGCGGCGGCGACGAGGCAGAATTTCAGCGACGAGCCGATCGAGACGATCTCGGCGGCGCCGAGATCGCGGATGAAGGCTTCCGTCTCGGGCGTGTTGTGCGAGCGACTGGCGACGACGGCGAGCGGCATGCCCCCTGCCCGCACGGCAATCGGCCGGCGGCCGACGATGCGATAATCGCTGTCGACCTCGATTGCTTCCGCCCTGCCCGGCCGGCCGGAGAAGAAGCGTCCTGTGCAGGGCGCGAAGACGACGCCGACTTCCGGCACGCCGTGGCGGACCAGCGCGATGTTGACCGTGAAATCGGTGCGGCGGTTGACGAATTCCTTGGTGCCGTCGAGTGGATCGATCAGGAAGAAGGCGCCATCGAGGTCGGGCGTGGCGACCCCTGCTGCAACCTCCTCCTCGGCCACGCAAGGGATGTCTGGGTAAGCGGCGCGCAGGCCGGCAAGGATGATCTTCTCACTCTCGCGGTCGGCTTCCGTCACCGGCGAGGAGTCAGCCTTGCTGTCGACGGCGCAGCCTTCATGGAAGACGCGCATCACCTCGCGCCCGGCGTCGAGCGCCAGGCGCTCGAACAGGCCGAGCATCGCCTCGTCGTCAGATGCCGCCGCCATTATCGTACTGCTCTTGGGCAATGTCGCGCTCAGTCAGCCAGTGTTCCAGGGCTTCAGCCATCTCCTCAGGCGTCCTGCCGAGAGTCTCGAGGTGGATTTCGGGATTCTCCGGCACCTGATAGGGTGAATCGACACCGGTGAAATTCTTGATCTCGCCGCTCAAGGCGCGCGCGTAAAGACCCTTCGGGTCGCGGCGGGCGCATTCCTCGAACGGCGTGTCGACGAACACTTCGATGAATTCGCCCTCGGCCATCAGCTCGCGCGCCATGCGCCGCTCGGCGCTGAAGGGCGAGATGAAGGAGACGATGACGATCAGGCCCGCATCGGCCATCAGCTTGGCCACCTCGGCGACGCGGCGGATGTTTTCCACGCGGTCGGCGTCGGTGAAGCCGAGATCGCGGTTGAGGCCGTGGCGGACATTGTCGCCGTCGAGGATATAGGTGTGGCGGCCGGACGCGAACAGCTTCTTTTCGAACAGGTTGGCGATGGTCGACTTGCCGGAGCCGGACAGGCCGGTGAACCAGAACACCGCCGGGCGCTGGTTCTTCAGGTCGCTGCGGCCGCGCTTGCCGACATCGAGCGACTGCCAGTGGATGTTCTCGGCGCGGCGCAGCGAATGCAGGATCATGCCGGCGCCGACGGTGGCGTTCGTGATGCGGTCGATCAGGATGAAGGCGCCACTCGTGCGGTTCTCGGCAAAAGGATCGAAGGCGATCGGCGCCCGCGTCGAGAGATTGCAGACGCCGACCTCGTTGAGGTCGAGCGACTTCGCAGCCTCATGCGCGAAATCGTTGACGTTGACACGGTATTTGAGGTCGGTGACGGTCGCGCTCACCTGGTCGGTTTCGGTGCGCAAGATGTAGGAGCGGCCGGGCAGCAGGGCCTGCTCGTCGAACCAGACGATGTTGGCGGTGAACTGGTCCGCAACCTGCGGCCGCGCCAACGGCGACACCAGCATGTTGCCACGCGACACCTCGACCTCATCCTCGAGGACGAGCGTGATCGCCTGGCCGGCCACGGCCTGCTCAAGATCGCCGCCATGCGCGACGATGCGCTTGACGCGGGATGCCCTGCCCGACTTGGCGACCACGACCTCGTCGCCTTGCGAAACCGTGCCCGAGGCGATGGTTCCGGCAAAGCCGCGGAAATCAAGGTTGGGACGGTTCACATACTGGACGGGAAAACGGAACGGCAGCTCGACGGCGGCCTCGTCGACCGACACGGTCTCCAGATGCTCGATCAGCGACGGCCCGGAATACCAGGGCGTGCGCTCCGAGCCGGTGGTGACATTGTCGCCATAACGCGCCGACATCGGGATCGGCACGATGCTCTCGAAGCCCAGTCCTTTCGCGAACGCCCTGTAGTCCGCCACGATGTCGTCGAAGACGGTCTTGTCGAAGCCGACGAGGTCGATCTTGTTGACGGCAAGCACGATGTGCCGGATGCCGAGCAGCGAGGCGATGATCGAGTGACGCCTGGTCTGGCGCAGCACGCCTTGTCGGGCGTCGATCAGCACGATGGCAAGATCGGCGGTCGAGGCGCCGGTCGCCATGTTGCGCGTATACTGCTCGTGGCCGGGCGTGTCCGCGACGATGAACTTGCGCTTCGGCGTGGCGAAGAAACGATAGGCAACGTCGATGGTGATGCCCTGCTCGCGCTCGGCCTCCAGCCCGTCGACCAGGAGCGCGAAGTCGACATCGTCGCCGGTGGTGCCGTGCTTGCGCGAATCGCGCTCGAGCGCGGCAAGCTGATCCTCGAAGATCTGCTTGGTGTCGGAAAGCAGCCGCCCGATCAGCGTCGACTTACCGTCGTCGACCGAGCCGCAGGTAAGGAAGCGCAGCAGCGACTTCTTCTCCTGCGCGGCCATGTAGTCGCGGATTGAGTCGGTCGGGGCGAGGCTCTTGGCCATGATGTGGCGCATGCTCAAAAATACCCTTCGCGCTTCTTCTTTTCCATGGAACCTGCCTCGTCGCGGTCGATGAGGCGGCCCTGGCGCTCGGAGGTGCGGGCGGTCAGCATCTCGCCGACGATGGCGTCGAGCGTGTCGGCATCCGATTCGATGGCGCCCGTCAGCGGGTAGCAGCCCAGCGTGCGGAAGCGCACGAGACGGTTCTCGACCGTCTCGCCGGGACGCAGTTGCATGCGGTCGTCGTCCTTGAGGATGAGCATGCCGTCGCGCTCGACCACCGGCCGCTCCTTGGCGAAATAGAGCGGCACGATCGGGATGTTCTCCTGCAAGATGTACTGCCAGATGTCGAGCTCGGTCCAGTTCGACAGCGGGAAGACGCGGATCGATTCGCCGGGCGCGATGCGGGTGTTGAAGATCTTCCACATTTCCGGCCGCTGGTTCTTCGGGTCCCAGGCGTGCTGGGCGTTGCGGAAGGAGAAGATGCGCTCCTTGGCGCGCGACTTCTCCTCGTCGCGCCGCGCGCCGCCGAAGGCCGCGTCGAAGCCGTATTTGTCGAGCGCCTGACGCAGCGCCACGGTCTTCATGACATGGGTGTGGGTGTTGGAGCCGTGGTCGAAGGGATTGATGTTGTCGCGAACGCCGTCCTCGTTGACGTGGACGAGCAGGTCGAAGCCGAGCTTCTGCGCCATCTGGTCGCGAAAGGCGATCATCTCGCGGAACTTCCAGGTCGTGTCGACATGCAGGAAGGGAAAAGGCGGCTTGGCCGGATAGAAGGCCTTCATCGCCAGATGCATCAGCACCGAGGAATCCTTGCCGACCGAATAGAGCATCACCGGCTTGGAGAAAGAGGCCGCGACCTCACGGAAGATGTGGATGGATTCGGCTTCGAGCCGCTGCAGATGCGTGAGCGCGATGTTCATGGACTGTTGAGCGTTCTTTCGTGCCGGCCAGATCTTGCAGCAGGCGATTGGCGCGGTTTCCCCTCAAAACAGCCCGTCAAGCCCTGGACATTTCTCGCGGGCGTTCTAGCAGATCGCAATTGCCCATAACAATGCAAGACACGCGCCGAGTGTTGCCGTTCGGGAATGAATTTTCCAAGCGAGCAGCATATTGCGGAAAATCCTGCCGGACAGACGGACCGATTGAACAGCGGTGGAAAAAAGCTGTTGCCTTGATGAGAGACCGGATACGTCGGCTGCTTTATCCAGACAGCCGATTTTTTGACTGGACATCCATCGGCCACCCTATCCGAGACCAGAGCCAGCCGCTATACCGGCGCGGGGAAAGGGGGCGAGGCGCGACGGAACGGAGATCGGCCAAGGACAGTTTTCGCCGCCTCCGCGGGTCTGCGCACAAAGGAAGATTGCGAAGCAAAGCATTGAGCCCGTTTACATCGCTCCGGCGCCACCTCACGCCGACACAGATCAACACCTACTTCTCGATCCTCTGCTTCTTCTCGCCGCCTGTGCTGGGATCGGCGGTGAGCTTCGTCTTCAACGGCGGCGCGGTCTGGTCCGTCTTTCTGCTTGCGCTTAAGCGGCGGCAGTTCAATTTCGACCGCCCGATGCTCGCCATGACGGCGGCGATCTATGCCTATTGCGCGGCCATGGTGCTGGCTTCGATCGTCAACGGCGCGCTCGGGGCGGACCTGAAATACTTCCTGCCGCTGATCGTCTTGCTGTTCTTCCCGATCTCCTATTCGACCTGGAGCATCACGGACAAGATCACGCTTGCGCGCATTGCCGTGCTTGCGAGCGCTGCGGCATGTTGCGGCGCGCTGGCGATCGCCGTCGTCCAGTATCACTGGATCGGCACCAGGGCCGAAGGCGGCGCCGGAAATGCGATTCCGTTCGCGACGGTGACCTGCCTTGCCGCCATGATGTGCCTTGCCGGCGCGCTGTCGGGGATCGTGAAAGGCTGGAAGTTCCTGGCTGCAGCGGCGCTCGCGGGGGCGGTGGCGATCGTCTATTCCGGCTCGCGAATCATCTGGGTGGCGCTGCCGATCGCAGCCATCGCCATCCTGCTGATCAACCGCCGCCGGTTCGCCGGCGCCAATCTGACACGCGTCCTGGTGATAGCCGGCGCGGCATGCCTGGTGGTCGCGGCAATCGGCTTCCCCGTCATCATGGACCGCACCGATTTCCTGTTCAGCGACTGGGACGCGCTGACCACCAAGGGCGACCATACGACGGCGATCGGACTGCGGGTGGCGATGTGGGAGATCGGCGCGAAGGCGTTTCACGAAGCTCCGATTTTCGGCCATGGCATCTCGGCCAGCCGGGCGCTGATGAAGCAGGGCTTCCATGACCAGTTCGGCATGGACCAGGGTTTTAGCCATTTCCACAACGGCTTTCTCACCGCGCTGGTCGAGGCCGGGCTGCTGGGGGCGCTGGCCCTGGCGGCGATCTTCGCGGTCGCGGCCTGGAATGCGGCAAGGGTGGTGCGCCTCAGCGCCGACCCGGTGGAGCGGTTCGGCGCGACGATGCTTATCGTCACCGTCATCACCTATATCATCGGCGGAATGACCGGCATCATCGTCGGCCATGACATTTTCGATTCGACGCTGATGGTGTTCCTGATCTGCGGCACCTATCTCGCCAGCGGACGAACGGTGGCGCCGATCGGCAGAAGCGTGCCTGCCGTGCTATCCGGCCAGCGACCATGAAGGTTCTGGTCACCGGCGCGACGGGGCTGATCGGCCGCAAGGTCGTCGACCGGCTGCGCCAGGCCAAGTTCGACATACGCATCGTTTCCCGCTATCCGGAACGACTGTCGCCGGTCGGCGACGCGCTTCCGATGCCTGGCGCCGGTTCACCCGACGAAGCCTTCCTGGCGTTGATGCGCGACGTGACGCATGTCGTTCACTGCGCGGCGCTCAACAACGACCGGAACGCCGGCGAAGCCGACTACCGGGCCGTCAATGCAACGCTGACCGGGCGGCTGGCGAAGGCGGCGGCCGAATGTGCCGGTGGGCGCTTCATCTATCTTTCCTCGATCCGCGCCGTGGCCGGTCCTAGCTTCAGCGGCACCATCGACGAGGCGACGCCCCCTGCCCCGCAATGCGCCTATGGCCGCTCCAAGCGCGAAGGCGAGATCGCGATGCTCGAGGCTTACGCCAAACGCGCGGATGCCACGGCACTGCGCCTGCCGCCGGTCTATGGCGAGGGCATGAAGGGGAACATGGCGGCGCTGATGCGGCTTGCCGACACCGCCCTGCCGCTGCCGGCCGGCGTGCTGACAGGCGTGCGCTCCCTGATTTCACGCGAGAGCGCCGCGGGAGCGGTGCTGGAGCTTCTGAACCGTCCGAGGCCGCTCCGCCCGGCCTATGTCGCGGGCAATGCTTCCCCTCTTGCGATATCCGAGATTATCACCGCGTTCCGGCAAGGTTTCGGCCGCCCACGGCGCCTTGTTCCCGTGCCGGCCCTGCCGCTGCGGCTGGCGGCGGCGCTGCTTGGCAAGAAGGCGTCATGGCAGGCCCTGACGGCGACGCAGATCTGCGATCCTTCGCTGCTGGCCTCGGAAGGCTGGACGCCGGAGACCGACACGCTCGAGCGGCTTCGCGAGCTGGCACGTCGGACCTCTCAAGCCCGGTAGAAAGTGCCCGCCAATATGCGCAGATCGAGGCCGATCGAAGCGGCCTTCAGGTAGGCCGCGTCGGTCTCCGCGCAGAGCTTTGGGTCGGACATGTCGATGCCCTTGATCTGCGCGAGCCCGGTGATGCCCGGAAGCGCTGCCAGAACGCCCAGCCGCTCTCTGTGTGCGATCAGCTCCGCCTGAGTCGGCAGGCATGGGCGGGGGCCGACAAGGCTCATTTCGCCGATGAGCACGTTCCAGAGCTGCGGCAGTTCGTCGACCTTGGTCCGGCGCAGCACCTTGCCGACCGCGGTGACCGAGCTGGCTGGCGCCTCGTGGGTGGGCAAAGACGGCGTGTCCCGATGCATCGTGCGCAGCTTGTGGCAGGCAAAGGGGACGCCTCCCCTGCCGACGCGTTGCTGCGAGAAGATGGCCGGCCCAGGTGATGTCGCCTTGATCGCCAGCATGGCGGTGAGCACAATTGGCGATGTCACCGCCAGCATCACGGCCGCGATAATCAGGTCGAAAACGCGCTTCGCCGTCACGGCTCAGATCCGGCGCCCGAGGAAAGCGAGGTAGAGCCCGAGCGTTCCCATCAGGGTCTGCCGGTAGACGCCGCTTTTGCCGAGCAGGCGGAAGCGCCTGAGGACGCTGCCCTTGCGCGCCCTGATGAACAGGCGAAGGCAAAGTGCTGCGTCGCGTGAGATGAGGTCGCGATTGACGGCGAGAGCGCCGAGATTGCTGTCGGTCCAGATGGCGAACTGGCCCTTGAACAGACGCCCCAGCCTCGAAAGCCTGGCCTTCCACGAGACATTGGCGCCGACGAGGTTTGTCGCGTGCTGCCGATATCTGACCAGCGGCCGCGGCTCGTAGCGTACCCTGCCGCCGGCGGCGGTGACGATGAGGTAGGCCCACCAGTCGTGGCTGACGAATTCGGTTCTTGCCGAGGCCTTGGCCAGGAGATCGCGCGCCGCGCGGTCGAAGAGCATCGTGTTGCCGCCGGCGATGCTTTGTACCAACGCGTTGCGGAACGAAGGCGGGCGCCTAAACAACGGCGAAAAGCCCTCCGGAACGCCAGTCTCGGAAATGGTCGCCGTCCGCGAGCAGAACAGGAGCGGCGTTTTTTTATCCTCTGCCTCCATCCAGCGGATGGCGCTCTCCAGCCGGTCCGGCTCCCAGACATCGTCCTGGTCGCAAAAGGCGTAGTAGTCGGCATCGATGCGCGCATCGATGATCATCGAGCGGAAATTGGCGGCGAAGCCCTTTCGCGGGCCTTCCACGAGCGTCAGGGAGCCCTTGTTCCAGCGGGACCGCCACGCCTCGATAATAGAGATCGTGGCGTCCGTCGAACCGTCATCGGAAACCCAGAGATCGACGAGAGGCCAGGTTTGCGCGAGCAGGGACTGCAATTGCTCGCCGATGAAGGCCGCGCCATCCTTCGTGCCCATGAGAACGGCCACGCGCTGATCTTGTCCGGTCACGGCTGCAGAACCATTCAATTGCGGGGCGTTCGAGCGGGCTTCAATGGCCAATTGCAGGCGCAAGGCACAGGTCTAACCGATCTGCCGGCGGTTTTCGGCACCGCCCGCTCGCGTGCGCCGGCGACCTCCTCCTCCGCGCGGTAGAGCCCGGCTAGGATCGCAAGCGCCGCCGCCTTGTCCTGGTCCCGTATCGCGGCCTGCAGCGCCGGCAGCGCGGCCTCGATCCTTCCCCACTGTACGACATCGGTCCTGAGGCCGAAGATCTTAGCGGTGGCGAGCTTGACCACCTCCTCGTTCCCGCCATGCAGCGCCTCGTGCAGCTTCTCGCCCGGCCTGATGCCGGTGAAGCGGATCGGAATGTCGGTGTAGGGGCTTTTGCCGGCCATGCGGATCATGGTTTCGGCGACTTCCAGGATCGGCACCGGCTCACCCATATCGAGCATGTAAATGGCGTAATCGTCCCTGCCCTGGCGCTGCTCGGCGTCAGTGGCCGACATGATGACGAGGTCGACAGCCTCGGCCACTGTCATGAAATAGCGCGTCATGCGCCGGTCGGTGATGGTCACCGGCCCGCCGGCCTCGATCTGCGCCTGGAAGATGGTCGCCACCGAGCCGTTGGAGCCGAAGACATTGCCGAAGCGCACGGCGATGAATTTAGTGCCGGGCGCGCCCGGATGACGGACGACGCCGGCGTAATGGCCGTTTGCCGCGACGGCATGCGATCCGGTGCGCGCGGCATGCGTTTCATGCAGCGAGGAGACGATCTGCTCGGCCGCCCGCTTGGTGGCGCCGAGCACCGACGTCGGGTCGACGGCCTTGTCGCTGGAGATCAGCAGGAACTGCGGCACCCCGCATGCGGCGGCCACTTCGGCGCAGGCGAGCGTGCCGAAGACGTTGGTCTCGATCGCCGCTTCCCAGTTTTCCTCCAACAGCGGCACGTGCTTCAGCGCCGCGGCGTGGAAGACGATCGCCGGCTTGAACTCGCTGACGAGGCGCATCATGTGGGGCCGGTCGGTGACGTCGACGATGCGGCTGGTCAGCCTGTCGCGATGGTTGTCGTCGATCAGCTGGTCGAGCTGGAAGATGCCGAACTCGGAATTGTCGGCCACCAGCACCGCTTCGGCGCCGAGCTCCAGCGCGCGCTTGACCAGGATGCGGCCGATGGAGCCGGCGCCGCCGGTGACGAGCACGCGCTTGCCGCCGACGAAGGCGCCGATGCGCGCCGTGTCGGTGGCGACCGCCGAACGGCGCATGATGGTTTCCATCTCGACGGCATCGAGAACCAGTCTGCCGCCCTGCCCCAGTTCCGAAAAGCCGGAGAACTGGACGACGGCGACGCCGCTGTGGCGGGCGACGCGCACCAACTCGGCATAGTCATCGATCTCGCGATCGGCGCCGTTGCCGAAGATCAGGAGGTCGAGGTTTTCCGTGCCTTTGAGATATTCTTCCAGCACCTCGATCAGGCGCGGCCTGAGCGCCACGACCGGAACGCCCTGGATCTGGGTGCCGAGCGGCGCGTCGCTCTCGGTCGCCATGATGCCGGCGATGGCATATTCGGCCGGCACGGACGTGCGAGTGAAGCGGACGATGATGTCGGCCTCGCTCAGCCGGCCGATGAACAGCGCCTGCTTGATCGAGGCATCGCCGGCGGCGCGGCGAAGGATGCGCCAGGACGCGCCATCGCGCAGGAAGCGGTAGTAAAGCCTGGGGGCCGAAATGATGGTGAAGGAGACCAGGAAGAAGACGATGAACTGGCGCTCGTTGAGGCCGGCGACCGGCTGAAAGAAAGAGCGGTAGGCAATCGAGGCCAGGTAGAGGACCACAGTCAGGCTGCCGCAGCCCTTCAGGATGTTGAAGAAATCGGGCGTGGAGGCAAAGCGCCAAACGGTGCTGTAGAGGCCGCACGTGCGAAACAAGAGATGGGCGGCGAGCACGATGACCGCCCAGCAGGCCAGCCCGCCAAAGGAGAACGCGTCGAACGAAAGCCGCGACTGCGACAGGATAAGGCTGAGCGCCACCGCGACCAGGACCATGACGAGGTCCTGGACCATGATGATGGCGCGCCGCATTTTCGGCCGAAGTCCGGATACGGCTTCTATATACAAGGTCATTGGATAGTACTGAACTCCAGGCGCAAGAAAATGCACACTAAAGTGGCGCCAGACCTATCCGTCACCGACCACCTGTCTAATGTGCCGCATTCCCCCGCCCCACCGCCTATATCGCATAGCGCGGAGTCGAGGTTATCGCCAGAGGTTTTTTGCTTGCCGCCTGGTTAAGGCGCTGCTTCCGACCAAGTCGATTTGAGCGCAAGTACTTTCAAATTCCAAACGCTGGGCAACCGGCTGCACATTGTCCTTGTACGAAATGCATCTGCGGTAAATGCCGGCGGCCACTCGCTGTTTGCCAATGAGTTCCCATTCCGGCGCCCACGGGCCGTTCCAGTCGAAATGCTGGGAAATGAGACGTTCCCTGTCGAAGCATTGCGGATCTCGTTCGAGTATCCGGCGGGCTTCATCGGCGAGCGGAGCGTAGTTCTCGACGGCGGCCACTTTTCTCGCTCGGGCAGCCCGATCGAGCTGAATTTCCAGTTCAACAGCTCCCGCCACGTTTGGGACAGCTGCGGAGCAAAGGTGCCTCGCCACTTTTGCCGTCTTTTTCAGCAGTGCGGTGAGGGCCCGTCCATAGGCATAGGCCAAATCATGCATCGGGTTGTAGCCATCAACTGCGTCCGACACGATCTGAAGGTTTTTCGCACTTGCCAGATCCATATGTATTTTCGTCAGCACATCGATAAAAAAGTCGCTGTTTTGAGCCAGCAGCGCTTCGTACCAGACGGCATCAGGGATATCGCCGAATACTGCGCCGGGCGTCGCGCCTGCAGCCTCCACCAGGTCACGCGAGTACCGCGTTCGCGCCATTTGGCGACCGCCCGAACCGTCCGTAAGAAGGTAGACTCTAGGTTTTTCGCGCTCCAGCCAATGATGAATCCTGAGCTCATGTCCCGGATGCGCGAGAACCAGAACATTTTCTAGTTTTTCAGCCAATCGATGACTCCCTCCGAGTATTTGCAGAGCTTGTTTGGAAAACAGCTTGAAACTAAGACGTTACCATTAGCTCCTGCCTCGCTGTCGGTCGTTGCAGGCATTGCGAAACAAGCAAGGAATCGCCGTTTGCGGGTTCTTATCACCAATCTATCCCTATCGCACAACAGCGGGTCGGAAGCAGTCGTTGAATTGCTTGCTGACGGGCTTCGCAGCGCCGGGCATCAGACCATGCTGCTGGCTCCGACTCTTGGCGATATGGCAGACAGGATGCGTCAACGGGGACATCACGTTGTAGACCGGATCGCTGAAATCGTCGAAAAACCGGACGTAATCCATGCCCAACATTTGACGCCTTCCCTGACAGCACTTGCGAGGTTTCCTGATGTGCCTGCCGTATTTTCGTGCCACAGCGCCTCCTTTGAGGTCGAAGCCCCGATGCTTCATCCTCAAATACGCCATTGGATCGCCGTTGATGAAGCCTGCCGGCTCAAATGCCTATCGAGGGGGATACCCGCCGATCAACTGAGCCTCGTCTATAACGCGGTCGACCTCAATCGCTTCAAGCAGCGTCCGCGGCTGCCTGCTCGTCCCACGAGAGGTCTGCTTTTGACGAAAAATTTCGCGCATCAGGCAGCGGTTCGTGAAGCATGCGCAAAAAACAGCATCCAATTGGATGAGTTGGGGCCTGCCACGAAACGGTTTTCGCATCAGCTCGAACAGGATTTGCTTGGCTACGATATCGTGTTTGCGACCGCTCGCATGGCCATCGAGGCCGCGGCAGCGGGATGTGCCGTTGTCGTCTGCGACGCACGCGGCTTTGCGGGATTGCTCAACACCGCAAACATGGAGGCGTGGCGCCGAATGAATCTTGGCGTCGGTGTTTTGGCCAAGCCCACGACAGTCGAGAATCTGATCGATGCGATCTCCGGATTCGATGCAGGCGATGCCGCAGCGGTTTCTGCGTATTTTCGAAGGGTTGCGGGAAATGCGCATTTCATAGAGGAACATCTTCGAATCTATAGTCAGGCCATGCAAACGCACGAGGTACCGAATGCTGACGCGCGATTCCTCGCGACCGCCTCCTGGATTGAAGAGATTGGCGTCTCGCATCCGCGCAGAAGATGGTTTCACATCGTAAAGGAGTTGCATGGATGGCCGGATTCGCCAGAACCAACTGCGCTTCTGATGATGTTGCAATCAAATACCGAAATTCTGGAGGGCAATGCCGCCGCTTTGACGAAGCTGGGCGAACAGGTCGGCTCGATCGAGCTTGAAATTACGAAGAGTCGCCAGACCATGCTCGGCGAATCCAATTCACGCGCTGTCGCCGCTGAAGGCAGCCAAACCCTGCTGCGAGCAATTGATGATAAAGTTTCAGTCCTTGCAGCTTTTGTGACCGAGTTAAAACGGCTCTACAACGGCATCATCCCGCTGTTCATCCGAAAAATCCTTCTTTGGGCTCGCAGACGAGGTTGAACTTGGTCAAGTACGGTAGCTTGGGTCACACCAGCAATGGCCGGAACTCGTTCTTACCCCTGTCCTGTCTTGATCGCCTGACGTTTGCCCTGCGGCCGCTTTTCAAAGACAACGATACTGTCATAGATGCAGATTGAGTCCGTCCCACGGGTGAAAGCGTTGACCAGTAACGCGCCGCGCGCGTGATGTGCGTTGATCTCATCGAGCTTTCCTTTTGCAAACTCCATGAACGACCCTGGCTTGCGGAGCCCGCCACCGTAGTCATCCCAATAGCTCGTATGCGTGTCCTCGACGAAGTAGACCCCATTCGGCTGCACGTGCTGGTAGAGATGCTCAAATGTCGCAATGACATGATCCATCATGTGACTGCCGTCATCGATGACGATGTGGACGGGACCATACTTCTCGACGATCTGATCAAGGAGTTGAGGGTCATCCTGACTTCCAACGAAGACCTCAATCCCTTCGGACTCGTGCGCCTTGCATGCAGGGTCGATATCGATTCCAACAATTTGCGCACCTTCGCCGAAATAAGCTCGCCACATCTCGAGCGATCCTCCCTTGTAGACGCCGACTTCAACGACCACCGGCCTTCGGTTTCTGAACCTTTCGAAATGGCGTTCGTAAATGTCGAAATAGTGCAGCCATTTGTAGATCTCTTTGCCGCTGTTGTTCAAAAAGTACTGGTGCAAGAACCCGGCCATCGTAGCCCCCTTAGCCTCGGCGCCTGCCACCGCCAAAATAGTGCAGGCACCGGCGCATAAATCCGCCCATCGCAGTCCCCTTAGCTTCAGCGATTGCAGCCGCCAGCTGCTCTGGTTGTGATTGCACCCCCTCGCCGACGAGGTTGGCCCTTAGCCGTGCAAGCACCGGCTCCCATTCATTCGCGACCAAGGAAAGCGCTTCCCCAAGGTTTGCCTCGATCTCGGCGAACTCCATGTTTCCAAAGCGTTTAGCTGCTTCGAATATCCATGAAGGATCGTGTCCACTCTTACCGAAACCAGATACAACAGTGAGCCCGGTCCAGGGCGTGGCAATGGTGAACACGTCTAGGTCGGGGCGAAGCGCCTTGAGTGCCGGAACCATCTTCCAGACATCACCTGTGTGGAATTGCGTTGTCGGTGGAACCCTTTGCGTCGCATCGTCCAGGGCAACGGTGTCGTGCATGAGCAAGACCGAGCGAGGGTCGCAATAGCGTTCGAGGTTTGCAAAATCGCGCAATACCTGGTCGAAAGTGTGCAGACCGTCAATGAAACCCACGCCGACCGAGCGGCCGGCAAGCAAGGCGTCCGCCCCGCCGCGATCAAAGAAGGTGTCACTTGTCTCTGGAACGATGTAGGTTTCTGCGCTCAAGGGCACCGTGGCCCGTGGATTGGGATCGATCCCGATTGCAAGTGTCGGAGCCTTGATCTTGGAAAGCGATGCGCCGTCATAGACGCCTATTTCCACTATAACATCGGGCTTTAGCGTCGCGTAAAAACGCTCCAACCACTCGTAGTAGAAGGGCCCAGGCATCCGCACGCTGGCCAAGCCGACGTGGGCGCCGACAGTATCGGGGTTAAGGTCCAAAGCTTTGCGGTATTGGAGAGCTGCGCTTTCGTTCTCGCCGATGGCAAGATGTGCGTCGCCGATAGCAGTTAAATAGGCAGCACCTAGAACACGATTATGTCGGGCAAGAATGCCGGCAGACGAGAGAAGCCGCGACGCTGCAAGCTCGTCGGGCGCGCGCTGGCTCGCCATGCGAAGGATGTCTGCCGCCGCGTGGTAATTTCCTTGTTGAAACTGTCCTTTGGCCAAACCGACCAATGTCGCCGCCGCGTGGTTGGTCGGCGCCGATTCTTCTGGTGGTTTCAATTGCGCTCTGAAGCCGGCGGCGATGGCTGGCGCGACCCTGAAGGGGGTCGCAATTGTAGCGCGGGCAAGGTGCGGCGAAAGCGATGGAGGCAGCGATCCCACGAACGCGGAGGGGGTGTGAAAGGTAAAGTTCCCGGGCCCCCTCAATGCATCCCTTTCAGTCTTCCAGAGGATCCAGTTTTTTTGCTGCTGCTCGAGATTTGCGTTGGTGGACACGCCCCCGTGCAGTTGGTGAAATGTCGCCTCTCCCAAAGTGAGGATCAGCTTTGCCTGCGGAAGCCTCATCGCACGTTCGAGCGTATCGAGGTTGACGAGGCCGCCGCCCGGGTAGCTGAAGCGCTCATCCATGCCATCGATCGCCCGCCAATTCTCTCGGCTCATAAAGAGAGCATTTGCTTCGGATATCGGCGAGAACCACGGATCGACCGACGACTCATCCATCGTACCGATCTCGAACATCCGATACCCATCTTCTGGCCATCGGATCGATTGTAAAAGCGAATCCTCGACGGCTTGGGTATAGCCATTCCTGGGCGCATTGGCCTGAATGTCGCTTCCAAGATACCAGCCAGGCGCGGCCACGACGGCTGTCGGGGCCATGTCCAAGCCAATGCGACCGAAATGCACCAGGCCGGGTGTCACGATACGCGCACCATCTATCATCACGCCGATCTTGTCGCCCCTCGCCTCCTTTATCCCGAGATTGACGGCGGCCGCAGGCGAGGGAGATGCGTCATCAATGCGCAGCAGACGAAAGTTCGGCCCATATCCCGAGACCAGGCTCTCGCTGACGGCCGGTGATGATCCGTTATCGACGACGATTACCTCGTAGTCGTTCGTCGTCACGCTTTGCTGATAAGGCGTCGCGAGCGAAAGCAAGGTTCGGGGCAGTTCTCGGGGAATGTTATAAGCGACGACGACGACGGAGACGTGGTTCTGTTTCATCGCGCTTCCGTGGGCTCAGTTGTCGGCGGCAATTGACTTCTGCCACCAACCGCCTGTCCAGTCTATCTCGTGTATCTTAGCTTTGATGCGGTTACGTGCGCGGTAATCCTCGACCGCCTGCCGGCATGGCGGAAGCGCAAGGTCGTCTATAATCGCGAAACCGCCGGGCGAAAGCCTTGGATAGAGCGCTTCAAGGCTATCCATCGTCGACTCATACATATCGCCGTCCAGCCGAATTAGGGCGAATGGGCCGGCTTTCAGGCTCGGCAGGGTGTCACCGAACAGGCCTTTGACGAAGACTACTTGGTCATCCAAAAGGTCGTAGGCATCAAAGTTGGATTCAACCTGTGCCTGATCAATTGCCAACTGGCGGTATTCGTGCAGCCTGTCTCCCCGGTCGGCCGGAAAATTCTCAACGTCCGGCGGTGGCAGGCCGTCGAATGAGTCGGCGACATAAACCTTCCTATCCCTGACCCCATTGGCGGCCAGCACTCCCCTCATGAGGATGCAGCAGCCACCTCGCCAAACGCCGGTTTCAATGAAATCACCCGGCACGTTCTCATCAATGGCTCGTTGGACGAGGTCACGCACATTCGTCAAACGCTTAACGCCCGCCATCGAATGAGCAATAGTCGGCCAATCGCGGCCCAAGAGGCGATCCTCGCGATTAAAGGGGGTTGACTCTCCCACCTTCGAGGGATCAATCACCTGTGAACCGGACCCGTAGATTGTATTGGCAATGATCTTGATCAGGAGATCGGTGTAGAGACAGTTCATACTCGACCTTTTCGTCACGATTTCGAATCGAAATATGCTGCGGCGGCATCCAGCCGAAGTGCTACACCGCTCAAGTTTGACTTGGCAACAACTAGGCCTGCAGCTATGGCCTATCTCCATCGTCGTCAACTCGAAAGCACGGAGCCAGGACCGGCATTGGCGGTGCAGGCCGCAGTGAGATGCCGGCCAGCGTGTTCGGGCCGCAAGACCCGCCAAGTTGAGATAGACGACGTAAAACAGGACCTTCTCGGCGAAGCGAGCCGCAACCAGTTGGAGCCCCTGATGCTGACTGCCGACCAAGCGCTGGGCATGATCGAGACGCTCGACACTGCTGTTTTCCGAGTTGAGACTCAAAGCACCCTCAATGACCGCACCAGTTTCCTGCGGGTGCAGAACTTCGCCCGATCGGTGTTCGGCCGCTACGTCTATCTCGAAGTCGGCTCGCATATCGGCGGGAGCCTGTTCCCACACCTGATCGATCCGAGCTGTGAGGCGGCGATATCGGTCGATCCCCGGCCCGCGGCCCAGCCCGACGAACGCGCCGAGGTCTTTCACTACGCTGAAAACTCAGCGGCCCGGATGAGAGCCGTGCTGTCGGGTTGGCTTCCGCCCGCCGGAATGACCAAACTTACCACAATTGACAGCGACGTTTCCGATGTGCGTTCTGATGCGGTCGATCCGAAGGCGACGCTGGCACTGATCGACGGAGAGCACACGGACACGGCGTGTTTCTCGGACTTTGTCGGCGTTCTCCCACTCATGAACCCGGACTGCATCGTTTCTTTCCACGACGCCAACCTGATCGGTGACGCGATTCTCAATGCGGAGCGGTTTCTCAAACATCTCGGCATCACGCACGAAACGGTGTTCCTTCCCGACACGGTGGCCGTGATGGGGCTCGGCCGGCTTGCGTCTGCCGTCCGGGATCACCTCAAGCCATACGCGCAGGATCGTGCGACTTACCTAGACCAATCGCGCCGAGAACTTTGGTCCCATATAGCCAGGGTACACTCCATCAGCCTCCATGCCGAAGTGGAGCGTCTGCGCTCTGACAATTCGCAGTTGCTCGGGGAGATTGAGCGAGCGCGAGGAGCGAGCCGAGACGCTGAGGCCAGATTCGCCGCCATAAAGTCCAGCACGACCTGGCGGACATCCGCCCCTGTACGGGCGGTGGTCGATCTCATCAAACGTCGCTTCGCAAGTTAAGGTGCGCGATGAGCGTTGTTCGAGCTTACGATAAGCAGTGTCATGGACGAGATTTATTCAAGAGCCGCACGCGCCGCTCCAACCCAGCCCACTGCGGACGATGGATCGCCAAGCCGGAAGTTAACCATCACCGTACGCCGACAACCCCTTGCGCAATTCGCGAATGGTCTCGGTGTAGGCCCTGGGCCTTTCGTCATAGCCACGAAACCGCCAGGTCTGCCCGTCCGCAGTCTCGACGTGGGACGGACCGAGCGGCACTTTCCCCTGCCGTCCGGCAGGTCCAGCACGAGATTACAGATATGCCAGGCGCGCGCAGTGCGCCGGCCAGCGCCTGGCCTTCGGCAACGGTGGCGGACCTCAAGCATACGTTGATCAACCAGCCGTCGAGCTCGCCGCCCGCCGCTGCGGTCTGCGAGTCGCGCGGATGACCGCCGCAGACCGACATCGTGATGTACTTTGGATCGGCGCGGCCCTCGCCTGGTGGGTCAAGGAACAGGAGATCGCACCGCTATCCCGATGTTCGCTTTGCGAATCGCTGACGGCTTCACTACGACGCAGCGCGCTGCCATAAGCTTGTCGCAATGGCTATGAAAGAGGTGCTTGGCGGTCGTTACGGCGCGACACGAAGCACCAGAACACTAATTGTGGCACCACAACGATGATTTCGGCACTGAACGGCGCCCTTGACGATATCTTTAGGGCGATGAAGCTGCGAAGAGTATGGATTGCGCTCGCCCACGAAGATATCGGTGACCAGCACCGGCGCACCACGCTCGGACCGCTTTGGCTTCTGGTCAACTATCTTGCCTTCGCGGGAACATTCATTTTCGTATTCCAACCCGCCGGCAAGGATGCGGCCGGCTATTCCGCTTATGTGGCCATTGGCCTGATGGTGTGGTTTTACCTCATGGAGGTCATCTCCTTGAGCGTGCCACTCTTCAAGCGCGAGGAGAGCTTCATCGAAGGCACGACGCTGCCGCTATTCGTCTATGTGATGCGACTGACGGTGCAGTCGGCGATTCGCGCAGGCTATGCGGTTGCCGGATGCGTCATCATTCTGCTCATCAGTGGCCCGGCGTTGACACCTGCGTGGCTATGGTCGCTTGCGGGGCTGCTCTTGATTCTGGTGACAACACCGGCCCTCATCACGGTCTTTGCGTTTACCGGCGCATTCTTCCCTGACAGCGAATTCATCGTCGGCAACCTGATGCGCGTTGGGATGTTCTTCACGCCCGTCTTCTGGGTCTATAACGGGCGGGACGCCATACAAACATACGCATATCTCTGGAATCCGTTCTCTTACTTCCTGGACGTTGCGCGTATTCCGATCCTCATCGGTGAGTTTCCGAGCAACGCCTTCGCGGTCACCGGTACCGCGGCTTTGGTCATGTGGGCAATCGCGCTGCTCCTGCTTGGCAGATATCGCCGCCAGGTCGTGTTCTTGATTTGAGTTTGTGATGGTTTCCATAAAGCTGGACAACGTCAGCCTGGTCTACAAGCTGCATGAAAAGCTGACGCTTTCGGCGCCTGACCGGCGTTTGGGCGGGACAGGCGGCAGAATTGAAGGCTCCGGTCGAAAGCAGTTCGTCCAGGCGCTCGACGGCGTCAGCTTCGAATTGAAGGCGGGCGACCGGCTTGGCCTTGTTGGCCCGAACGGAGCCGGGAAGACGACACTGTTGAAGGTGCTCTACGGCATCTATGAGCCTTCCGGAG
The DNA here is from genome assembly GCF_033977205.1 of Mesorhizobium album. Lineage (NCBI taxonomy): Bacteria > Pseudomonadati > Pseudomonadota > Alphaproteobacteria > Hyphomicrobiales > Phyllobacteriaceae > Mesorhizobium > Mesorhizobium album. Next base: position 55,972 of record NZ_JAVIIW010000029.1, read on the forward strand.
GAAGCATTGCCATCGAAGGCAAGGTCGACGCTCTTTTCAACATCAATATCGGATTTCGCCGTGAAGCGACGGGCCGCCGCAACATCGTGCTGCGAGGTCTCATCAACGGGTGGTCGGAAGCCGAAATCGAAGAAAAGATGGAAGACATCATTGCCTTCAGCGAGCTCGGAGATTTCATCGACCTGCCCTTCAAAGCCTACAGCCAGGGCATGGCCGCCCGGCTCGCCTTTTCGGTGGCGACGGCGCTCGACCCCGAAATCCTGCTGATGGACGAATGGATCGGCGCCGGCGATGCCTCTTTCCAGGAAAAGGCCAAGAGGCGCATGGACGAACTGGCCGAAAAGGCAGGCATCATCATTCTGGCGAGCCACAGCGAAAGCCTTATTCAAAGCGTGTGCACGAAGAGATTGACGCTCAAAGGCGGTCGGGTGGAGTCGCTCACGACGGAGCCGGCCAAGAGGGCCGAAGCGGTACTGGCTAGCTCTTAGGCTTACAACATTTCGCAAAATGGTGCGAAACTGTTGCGACGGAGCTGGAATCTCAATAGTTGTGCCCGTGGTTCTGGCTTTCCGCTATGTCCACGCTGTAAGATTTTCAGATGCGCTAAGTTAGCAACAACTGAACTTGCAGAGCGTTCTACCGCGCGAGCATGCTGGAATGAATAAGATACGCTGTTGAGTTGTTGATGACGAAGCCAAATGCCGTTCCGATGAACGATCTCAAGCGCCTGTACCAGCGTTACGAGGTCAAAATCGAGCGCGAAGTTGCGAGCACGTTGCGGTCCGGATGGTGGCTCAATGGCGCGGCAGGAAAGCGATTCGCGGCAAACTTTGCGAAATTTGTAGGTGTCTCTGATTGCATCCTTGTCGCGAACGGAACGGACGCCCTTGAACTCGCTTTGCGCTCGGCCGTCGGGCTCAACGACGCGCATGGGCGCGAGGTGATCATCGCGGCCAATGCGGGAGGATACGCGAGCTGTGCCTGCTGGCACAACGACCTCATTCCACACTACGTCGACATCGAACCGGCCAGCCAACTTGTAAGCGTCCAATCGGTGCTGGAAGCGGTGAGTGCCGACACCGCTGCGATCGTAGCCACCCACCTTTACGGTGGTGTTGTCAATGTTCGCGCCATCCGGACGGGGCTTGCCAAGGCTGGTCTGTCGCACATACGGATCATCGAGGATTGCGCCCAAGCACACGGTGCTCGCATCGGTGGTGAAATGGCTGGATCACTCGGAGATATCGCCACTTTCAGCTTCTATCCGACCAAGAATCTCGGCGCGATGGGTGACGGCGGCGCAGTCCTTACCTCCGATTCAAGACTCGCAGACCATGTTCGTAAGCTTCATCAATATGGCTGGAGCTCCAAATATCATGTGGGTTTGCCTGGAGGGCGCAATTCCCGCATGGATGAGGTCCAGGCAGCGATTTTGGATGTCCTTCTTCCGGATTTGAACAGTCGCAATGAACAACGCCGTGCCATCCTCAGCCGATTCAAGTCTGCTACCGGGCGCCGGCTGAAATTCCTCGACGGCGGCGACGGCGCCGTCGCGCACCTCGCGGTCCTACTCTGCGATGATCGGAACGCATTCCGGACGTTCATGAAGGACTGCGGTGTCGATACCGATGTCCATTATCCCGTGCTCGATTGCGATCAGGCCGGCTGGGCACACCTGCCGATGAAAGGGACCCATAATCTCGCGATCTCCCGGGCAAGTATCGGACGTCTTTGTTCGATTCCATGCTACCCGGACATGACGAGTGATGAGGTCGAGCACGTGTGCCTCGCCCTCGGCAAATGGGAGGCAATGTGACTGCGCGCTCTATTGTTTTTCCCATTTACCGCAACGAGCCAAACATTCCGTCCCTGCTGGAGGCTGTCGCCAATTTCCACGCCAGGTACGAGGGCGACATCGAGTTTGTCTTCGTCATCGATGGGTCGCCCGACCAGTCGGGGGGCCTGCTGGTTGCGGCCTTGAAGGACGCCGAATATAAGTACAAGATCATCTTCCACAGCCGGAATTTTGGCTCCTTCACGGCCATTCGGACCGGGCTTGAGCATGCATCGGGCAAACACGTGGCGGCGATGGCGGCCGACCTCCAGGAGCCACCCGAACTCATTATCGAATTCTTTTCGATATTGGAAAGGGACGCGGCCGACGTTGTGTTTGGCCGTAGAACCGGGCGAGACGACCCGTTTTTAGCGCGGCTCCTGTCCCGAGCCTTCTGGATTGTTTACCGCAGGCTGATTCTGCCCAGCATGCCGAGCGGCGGTGTCGATATTTTTGCCTGCAACCGTCAGGTGCTCGAAGCGATCCTTTCAATCGAAGAACCAAACAGCTCTCTTGTGGTTCAGTTGTTCTGGGTTGGGTTCAGGCGGGAGTTCGTGGCTTACCACCGGCGCGAGCGGGAGCATGGGAAGAGTGCCTGGGGCCTGGGGCGCCGGCTCAGGTATATGATGGACTCGATCTTCTCATTTTCCGACTTTCCGATCGTTCTTACACTCTGGGTAGGGATTGCAGGCTGCATCCTCAGCCTTGTGTTTGCTGCAATCACCGTCATCGCCCGCTTGCTGGGCAAGATCGACCCTGCCGGATACACGACACTGGTGCTGCTTATCGTGGGATTTGGATCAGCGATTCTCGCGGTGCAAGGCATCCTTGGCTGTTACCTTTGGCGAGCGGTCGAAAATACCAAATCGCGCCCATTGCGGATAATCAGCCGCGTCGTCGATGGATCCTCGGTATGAACGACAAACCATTTTTTGTTCATGATCGCGGTATCTGCGAAAGCACGCGCGTCGGCGATGGCACACGCATATGGGCATTTGCTCATGTCCTTCCCGGTGCCGTGATCGGCGCGAATTGCAACATCTGCGATCATGTCTTTATCGAGAATGACGTGACGGTCGGCGACGACGTCACGATAAAAAGCGGCGTTCAGCTGTGGGACGGCGTCCGTCTTGGCAACCGGGTCTTCGTCGGCCCCAATGTTGCATTCACCAATGACCGATTCCCGCGCTCCAAGCATTATCCGGAAACGTTTCTCCAGACGATCGTCGAGGACGGTGCATCGATCGGCGCCAATGCGACGATCCTGCCGGGAATAATTATAGGGCGCCAGGCAATGATCGGCGCTGGTGCCGTGGTGACCAAGAACGTGCCGGCCAACGCCGTGGTGGTAGGAAACCCTGCCGTGATCGTCGGCTATCAGACCGGCCCGCAGGTCGAGCCTGTGGTGACGCAAGTGACACCCGGCGCTGCCGGTGACAGGATGGCGCTTGGCGTCGGCGGATGCGAACTCTGGCGGCTGCCGCACTTCAGTGACCTGCGCGGCGAGTTGGCCCCGCTCGAGTTCGGACGGAACCTACCCTTCAAGCCCTTGCGCTCGTTTCTCGTTTATGGCGTTCCTTCCGACAAGGTCAGGGGTGAGCACGCGCACCGCCAGTGTCACCAGTTCCTGGTCGCCGCGCACGGCCGCCTGTCGGTGGTCGTCGATGATGGTCACGATAGGAGAGAGGTGTCTCTGGCAGATCCGTCGGTCGGCCTCTATCTGCCGCCCGGCGTGTGGGGTATTCAGTACAAGTTCCAACCGGATACTGCGCTGCTGGTCATGGCCTCGCATGCTTATGACGCGGGCGATTACATCAGGGACTATTCGGATTTCCTCGCCATGGTCAGGCCGGATGACCACTGACCGGATAGGCTCGGATGCGGTCCGCTTCCTTGTGGCAGGTGGATTGAACACCGCGCTGACGAGTGCCGTCTACTTTGCCGGCCTGACGGTCCTGTCGTCGGGCATTTCCTACACCATTGCTTGGCTGGTAGGCCTCGCATTCGTGATGGTGTTCTATCCGGACCGGGTCTTTCCCGGCGGGCGTACCGGCTTCGCGGACCGGCTGGCGGTCGGCGGTTCGGTCGCCGCGGTGTTTGTGGCCGGGTTGGCGAGCCTTCATTTTTTAGAGCGAGTGTTGCAAAGCCGAGCAGCGGCGTTCTTTGCAACGCTGGCCATCACCACGATGCTCAATTTCCTGGTTTCTCGATGGATACTCCGCAGACAATACTGATACGCCCTGCCACAATCCGGTCGGCTATCAATCTCTTTGCGATCTTTGTCGGAATGTATTTTTCCGAGCTGGCTTCTTTTTCGCTGTCCGTTGACGAGGAGGTGGCCGCCTTCAGAACCGATGCGTCGATATGGATCGCTCAAGGGCGTTGGGGCGCATATCTGATCGAGACCTTTCTTATCCCAAATCCGGTAATGCCGTTGCTGGCGCCTGCGGTTTTTGGCGCCGGTTGCGTTGTCGCCTACCTGCTCGTTATGGATGCCATCGACAAGCATGAACTTTCCATCGCCGAATATGCTTGTTTCGCGATCTTCTGTGCCTTTCCAACCTGGTTCTTCATCGTTGAATTCTATTCCAACATCGCCGCGGTCGGGATCGGCATGGCCGCCAGCGCTCTTGCGGTTTGGCTGATCGGCGAGAAAAATATCCCGGTAGCAAGTTCGCGCTTCCTCGTTGCGATCGCTGCCGGCGGCTATGCAATCTCAATCTATCAAAGTTTCGCACCGGCAATCCTGGTATTGGGCATCGCTGTCTGCGTTCTGCAGGCACGAGCCGGCAGTGAAAGATCGCTACCGAAAGACTTGATCCGCGTCGGCGTCATGGTAACCGGCTCGGCGATTTTCTACGTTGTCGGTAATGCAATTTTCAAATCGTTCACTTCCCAGAGAAGTGAGTATTTCGAGTCGCTTTTCCAGCCGGGTTTCTTGTTTCAGCATCCGATGGTGGTGACGGGCCGGGTGCTGGAAGCGCTGGGAGGGGCGCTTGGCCTGGACCATGGCACTTACGGTGTCATTTTGTGGGCAGTTCCGCTGCTGGTGGCCCTCGGCGGCTGGACGCTTTTCAAGGAGTCCCCACGTACAAGGTTGTTGTTGCTCGCAGCCGCTTTGGTCTGCCTGTTCATTCCTTTTGGCGTCCACGTTCTAGCGGCTGGCATCATGCCCGTCAGAAGTCTCGTAGGTTTGCCGATAGCGGTCTGGCTCTTTGTCTACCTTGCGGTGACAAGCAGCAATGCGAGGATCAGCATCGTGTCGGCGATCCTGCTTGGAGTGGTAACCTTCCAGATCCAGGTGATCCAAAACTATCGCCAGGCGTCAAGCTATCTTGTCGACAAGCACGACACGCTCCTGGCCGCCGCTATCTACGATAGGCTGGCGGCGACGCCCGGCTTTGACACCAAGCGCTCATACGCTCTAAGCGTGTTCGGCGGCCTGCCGTTTGCCACCAACTATCCCAGGCCCCCGAGTTCAACGGTCGGATATTCATTCTTCGAGTGGGACGGCGGCAATCCCTGGCGCATCACCTACTATATGAAATTGCTCGGCTACTCTAATCTGAACGGCCCGACGGACCAGCAAGTCGATCAAACAATTGTACGGCTTTCGACGATGCCCGTATGGCCCGTACCTGGCAGCTTGGAGATACAAGGCGACATTGTATTGATCCGGCTTGGCGAGAGCCCGAGCTACGCAAATCAACAGGCACTCGCAAGGGCTGTCCATTGAAGGATGCGTAAAACCAACCTAGAAAGTGCTCTCCTCTCCTAGGTCTGTGACGCACCGGTTTTGAGTTCATTGATGATTTTCTTAAACGCAATTTGGGTTGTGGCGCGGAAGGAACGCGACATGTTGGAGGACTTGGGGAATGGATCAAGGAATTCCAGCGTTAGAGCGCATACAAGCGGCAACGCCAAAGTCTGACTATCGAAGCGATATAGATGGGCTTAGAACCATTGCGGTCTTAAGTGTCCTGGCCTTTCATGTTGGGTTCCCGGCTTTTGCCGGCGGGTTTCTTGGTGTCGACGTTTTCTTTGTCATTTCTGGTTATCTGATTTCAAAGAAGATCATGGATTCTGTACAGCGCGGTGATTTCACCTTACTTGATTTTTGGGCAGGCCGCTATCGCCGACTTTTCCCCGCGTTGGCAACAACCCTCTTAGCTTCTCTGATGTCCGCTTACTTTATCCTTCCCCCTGACTATCTAAGCCAATTCGGCGCCTCAGCTGCTGCAGCGGTTCCTGGTTTTTCCAACTTCTATTTCTGGAATGTCTCTGGGTATTTCGACACTCAAGCTATTACCAAGCCTGCTTTGCACACATGGAGCCTCGGTGTTGAGGAGCAGTTTTACTATGTTTGGCCGATTATTTTTGCGCCTCTAATTCGACGGAGGGGAAGCTACGCGGGATTCTTAGCGATTGTCGGCGTTGGGATAATGAGCCTCGTGGGGAGCGGCTGGTTTCTCAAATTCGGCAGCAGCGTTTCGAGTGATCCAGCTTCGGCAGTGTTCTATCTTCTGCCTTTTCGGGCATACGAACTAGCCCTTGGCGCCTCTATTCTGTGGACGGAGCGGCTCCGACCTAAAGCTCGGCTTGTCCAAGAGGCATTGATCGTCATCGGGCTTGGGGCAGTGGCTATCTCGATTTTTCTACCCACAGAGCAGTCTTGGCTTCCGGCCTTGCTGCCGTGTGCGGGCACAGCACTACTAATCTTGGTAGGGCAAGGCCCATCATTGACGAAACTTTACGACAATCCGCCGTCGGTTTGGATTGGGAAAATCAGCTACTCAATCTATCTGGTGCACTGGCCAATAATTGTCTTTTCCACCTATCTTTTCGACAACGACAGCGTGGTCTTCAAGGCGACTGTTTTCCTAGCGTCGATCGCCTTGGCATCGGCTCTCTACTATTGCGTCGAACGCCCGATCCACAAGGGGCGGAGTATTCTACCGAAGAATTACCAGTTCTTCGCCGCCATGCTCCCTGCCGCCGCTTTGATCGCGATCGTCGGCACGAACGCGTGGACGTCTCATGGTTGGCTGTGGCGGTATGAACCCCAAATTGCAGGGTTGCTTGACCCTGCGAATATGGATTTGGGGCTGCCCCCGGTTCCGTATCGATGCTTTTTATCCCAGACCGATCCTTGGACCGTCATGGACAAGCGCTGCTACATCCCCACGACGGACGGTAAGCCGAAGATAATAATGGTGGGCGACAGCACCGCCGCATCCTTGTATCCAGGACTTAAAGCCGCATTAGGAGACTCCGCGGATCTCTACCTTTGGTCGGGCTCGGCTTGCGTCCCCGCTCTCGATGTTCCGATGCCCTATCGGCCGAATTGTCCATTGTCGAACGATCAGTTTTTCCGGCACACGATCATCGACAATAACTACGATCTGGTTGTTCTATCTGCGCACGGGGGTTATCCGGAACTTAAAAAGGGCTTCCCCGCCGTGAAGGCAATTCTGAATGCTAGGGGGATACCGTTCGTTCTCCTGGGGGACTTGCCGACCTACTCTGATATCCCTCTTGGTATCGTTGCTAGGCATGCAAAGATTGCCGGTCTCGATGATGTCATGGCTGCCAATCTGCCGGACGGCTGCAAAGAAGAACATGGGCTCAACGAACTAGTTGCAACATCAGAATTCTTCTCTACCAAGGCAGTGTTTTGTAGGGATGGCCGAGCAGCATACCGCGATGGAATCCATCTCTTTCAGAAGGACTGGTTTCACTTGACGCAAGCTGGGGCGCTGTATCTCGGGCGGCTATTAAAGCCAAAAATCCAGGCGATGCTGTCAGGACACCAACCCTGACGCCTTCAACGTACCTCCCTCACGCTCGACCCGGCAAGGCGTCATGGATTGCAGCTACGCATCGATCAGACGCCACCGGCTTCTGTAGTGGCCCGAGCGTCGGAGAAATCCCGCCACTTAAGTAATCACTAAATAATTCCTGACGCGCGCAAATTGTCCATGGAGACATCGGTATTGCGACCAATGGTGAGTTGACTTTGCTTAGGTTGACTGAGATCAAGCGCTACACGGGTATACGACTTCAGACGAGGCAAACAAAAGAAAATGGCCAGCATGTTTTCCGTAGCCATCCCTCACTTGAATGCTGCGGAACGCGCCGCGGCTGGCGGATGTACCCTCGAAGAGGCGCTCGTTTTCCTACGCCGATTGAGCCTGGACGATTTCGGGCTCCTTATGATCTCGTTGCCGAATAGAGACTATCCCGGTCTGTCCCGTCTACTGCCCGCGATGGCCAGTGAGGACGTGCAGAAGACCTGGACCGGGGCGTCCGGCATTGACCTTTACCGACAGACTTCAACGTTTGCGCGTCAGCTGGAGAACAACTTCACAAAATATATCAAGGCACCGTTGGCTGGCTCAGAAATCCTCGATTTTGGGTGCGGATATGGTCGGATTCTTCGTATGATGTACTACTACAGCGACCCCGCCAATATTTGGGGCGTGGACGCTTGGGACAAGTCTCTCGATCTATGTCGAGAGGCACGCTTGCCTGGCAAGTTCGCCCAATCGGAACGGGTTCCCTCTACTCTGCCCGTCGGCGACCAGAAATTCGACCTGATATTCGCTTTCTCGGTGTTTACACATCTTGCGCCACCAGCCGCTAGAGCCTGCCTCGCGGCGCTTCGCAATCACATCAAGCCTCGCGGACTGTTCGTGGCCACCATTCGGCCTATTGAATTCTGGCCATTCATCGATCGCGTTCGAAACACTTCGTTCACATCGAAGATGCAATCCGATCATCATCGGAACGGGTTTGCCTATCTGCCACATGCTGGCCCCGAGGGGGAAACATATGGGGACATTACCTGCGAGATCGATTTTTTGCGCGGGCACGGTTGGAGGGTTATAGGCCATGATCGATCGATACTCGATCCGTTCCAAGTATCTGTGCTGATGCAACCTGATTAACGGTGGCTCGCGAGACGGATGTCGTGTGCGTATTCCGATGAAGCCGGCCACCGATTCCGATTTGAAGCCGGCCAGTCATTCCGATTTCATTCCGGCCACCATTCCGATTTGAAGCCGGACGTTTTTCGGTCTGATCCTGGGTCTCGTTGATGTTTGGGTTGGGTTTTGTTTCAGGTCAAGCTTCGGTGTTTTCGGATGCGACTGGCGGGCGCTGTTTTCGCATGCTTTCACCGGTGAGATCGATGCGGTAGGCGTTGTGAACGAGGCGATCCAAGATGGCATCGGCAAGAGTCGGGTTTGCAATAATCTCCCACCAGCGATCCACGGGCACCTGACTTGTGACGATGGTTGAGCGTCGCTCGTAGCGGTCCTCAATGATCTCCAGGAGATCGCGACGTTGGTCGTCATTGAGCTTTTCCGGTCCCCAATCATCGAGGATCAGCAGGTCGGTCCTGGCAAGAGATTTGAGGATCCTGCCGTATCGCCCGTCGCCTCTCGCAAGCGAGAGAGCGGCGAATAGCCGGGGAACCCGGTGGTAGGCGACGGAGAAGTCTTCGCGGCAGGCCTTGTGACCGAGAGCGCAGGCAAGCCAACTTTTGCCGACGCCCGCCGGCCCGGTGATGAGAAGGCCGTGATGCTTTCTGATCCAGTCGCAGCCGGCAAGCGCCATGAACAGATTACGGTCGAGACCGCGTGCGGCACGGAAATCGGCATTCTCGATCTGCGCGTTCTGGCGAAGCTTGGCCGCCCTGGCGCGAGCCTCGAAACGCTTCTGGCGGCGCATGGTCGCCTCGCGTTCGAGCAGCATGGCAAGCCATTCGCCGTGCTCGAGGCCGCGCGCTTCGGACTGGGCTTCGAGTTCCTGGAAAGCGGTTGCCATGCCGTAAAGGCCGAGCTCTCGCAGCATGTCTATGGTGGGATTGATCAGCATTGGTGGATCTCTCAATGAAAGTAATCAGGGCCACGCAGATTGGCGTGATCGACGATGGCGGTTGGTTCGGTGGAATGGCGTGCGGCTTTGTGGTTGGCGATGAGCGAGGCAATGCTCTTGCAGTTCAGGCCACCAATCTCGACAGCGCGGGCTGACACGGCTTCGGCCCGATTGCGATCGATGTCGCGAAACAGGCGTAGGATGCCCAGACATGTTCGAAAGCCCTGCTCGGGATGCGGACGGCTGGAGAGGATTGCGATGACCAAGCCTTCCGTCTGCGGTCCGATGGATGCGGCCCAGCGCCGAAAGCGCTCCGGTGTCCATTCGGCATAGCGCCGGTGGGAACTGGGCATGTGATCCGGATCGGTTCCATGGCGAGGACCTCCATAGCGGCGCTGATGCGCCGCGACGCGCTTGCCGCGGTGGAAGATCTCGATGGTGCGCGCCGTCGCTCTCAGGTCGACCTGCTGACGAATGAGGCTGTGGGGCACGGAATAAAAGAAGGTCTTGAACTCGACGTGGTAATCCGTCGAGACGCGGGCCAAACGCCATTCGGCAAACTCGTAATCCGCCGGTGGAAGACCGGCCAGTGTCGGGCGCTCGACGCTCTCGAAGAGCTGCCGGCGACTGACGCCCAGCCGGCGCATGACGTGGTCGTTGATGCGATCGAGTGCCTGGGCAATGGCGGCATAGCCTCAGCCAGCGAGAAGAAAGTCTGGTTGCGCAGACGGCCCAGAATGCAGGATTGGGCAAAACGCACTCCATTTTCGACTTTCGATTTATCCCGAGGGCGTTTGGGCCGTGCCGGAAGAACACCGACGCCATAATGAGAGGCCATCATGCCGTAGCTGCGGTTGATCTCGGGATCGTAGAAGCTGGCGCGACTGACGCCTGACTTCAGATTATCGGGAATTATGAGTCTGGGAACGCCCTGGAAAAACCGAAACATCCGGACATGCGAGCCAATCCAGTCGGGGAGCGTTTGCGTCCAGGTCGCCTCGGCAAAGGTGTAGCTGGACGCACCCAACACCGCCACGAAGATCTCCGCCTCGCGGATCTCGCCGCTCTTGCGGTCGACAATCGGGATCTTCTTGCCGGAATAATCCACGAAGACCTTGTCGCCGGCGGCATGCTCCTGGCGCATTGTCGGCGACAGTCGTTGCTGAAATCCCCGCAGGAGTTCACAAAAGCGACTGTAGCCGTAGCCTTCGGGATGCGCCTCTCGATACTCCTCCCAGAGGATGAGCAAAGTGACGCCGGGCTTCTTGAGCTCGACCGCAAGATCGGCCCAGTTCGGCTCCGTGCGTCGCCGTGTTCCCTGCTTGACGCCGTTGCGGCTGAAAAGCTTGTTCTCAAGCGCATCGTCGGTCAGTTCGCCCGACAAGGGCCAGGTCAATCCAACTGCTGCCGCACGCTGCAGGTTATCCTGCACCGTGCTGCGCGCTATCCCCAAAATGACTGCTATCTCGCGGGAACTCGTCCCGCTTCCGGCAAGCCGAAGCATTTGTCTCAATTGTCTCATGGTCAGCCTTCTCTTCGCCGGCATCAAAATCTCCCCGTTTACCGCGGGGCACTTGATGCCAAAGTTGCTGACCCAGGAGGTAATCTTCAGTGCCGAAAACTGGCCGGTCTTTGATCGGAATGCTGGCCGGCTTCAAATCGGAACGGTGGCCGGTCTTTGATCGGAATAGCGGCCGGCTTCGCGTCGGAATCCGCAACATCGTGGATCGAGCGTGGCGAGACTTCGCGAAATTAGCCATCCGGGCTTGCGTTTGTCCCTGGATTCGTTTGAATATCACGATTTGCTAATGACATTGCGGTTTCGATGATCAATGCTACAGACCTCCGCTGAGGTCGATTCCATGATGATTATCCTTCATATCGGTGTCCACAAGACCGGCACGAGCGCGCTTCAAGCTTTTTTGGCTCGAAACGCTGCTTTGCTTCTGGAGCACGGAGTCTTCTACAAGCCGACAACCGCCGAGTGGCCAAACCATAACCCATTGGCTGCGGCATTCATGCCAGGGTCAATCGATCATGGCCCGACACGGCTGGCAATGACGCTGGCAGAGGCAGAAGGCAAAACGCTGCTCATCAGCTCGGAAATGCTTGGCGAGCCGGGAGTAGATCTCGATCTGTTTCTATCATGCCTCGAGGGGCACGACGTTCGCGTCATCGCCTATGTACGCCACCCAAGCGACATCGTAGTCTCAGCTTTCAACGAGGTGGTCCGGCACTATGACATGCACTGGACCCGCCCGCTAAACGAGCAGCCCTTCGCCTATGACCCGTCGCAGTTGGACGTTCTTAGGCGCTGGTTGAAAGTGCCAAATCTGACGCTGGCCCCATATGATCGAGCGCAGTGGGTTGAGGGTTCGTTATTTAAGGACTTTCTCACCATGATCGGCGTTCCTGGCGATGGGTTCGACTACAGTCAGGCTGGCGGGAACGGATCACTGCCCTACGCTCTGATCGAGGCCCTACGGCAAGTGAATATTGCGCGCCCTTCTGCCGATCAGCACCGCCTGCTTGTCGAACTTTTTCGGACCATCCAAAGCGAGCCGGGAGAGTATCCGCTGACTGCGAAAAATGTGAGGTACTGCATCGACCGGATGCGCGATGCATTGCCTTCCTACCGGCCGCACTTTCGCCCCGGCTTTCAAGAAGATTTCCTTTTTGAGCAACGGCATGAGCCAGAAGGCGGATGGTTCAGTTTGCAAGGGTCGGCCATGGCAAGAGCGACCGGATTTCTTGCAAAAGTGGCCGCATTCGTTTTTCCCGCACTTGATGCCGGTCCATTGTGAAGCCAAGACTTCGTCCCTGTCGACGGAAAGGAACGCGATCCCGGGCGTGGTCAAGCAATTCCGGACGCAGAACCGTTACACACTTTTCCTGAAATTGCTCCAGCCTTCCCGGTATCGGACTCACCTGGGCACGTGCGGGGATTTTGTTGTTTGCGACAGCCGGCCTTTGGGCTGAATTCACGTCACCTTCAAACTGGCTTCGAGCTGGGGCCTCTCGGGGGGCGCAAGGCCAAATTGCTCGTACAGGCGCTGCACATATGCGGCAGCCGCAGCTTGCGCCGACGCTCCAAGGTGGAAACGCACAATCGTCTCGGACTGCACCTTGGCGATCTCCTGCAAGTGCCTGACATCAAAACGGGTGACGCTTGACTGATGCCGGCGATGGGAATTGAGCGACCGCGGATGGAAAGCGATCCCACCCTTCTCGAGTAGCCGCACGTACGCCACCCAGTCGCCGGCATCCCTGTAGGAAGCGATCTCTTCAAGTCCCGCGCGGAGAACCTCGAGCAATGGTCCTCGACGAAACAGAACTGCGCTGACATTCGGAATGGTGTTTTTGAGGTACAAAGCCTGGGTTATTTCCTCGCGTCCATCCACGACGTAAGGTTTGGTCCAGCGAGACCGGTCGATATCGGAGACATAGTCGAGATAATGTTCGCTCAGAACCCGTCCGTCGCCGCTCATCTGCCGCGACTGACAGTAGCTCATGACGAGATCGCCTCGTCCGAAGGCAGGCAGAAGGTTCGCCAGAAAGTCAGGGTCGGCGAGATCGTCAGCTTCGGCGATCCAGACGTAATCGCCGCGCGCGGCTTCAACGCCACGCATCCATTGGCGGAATACCGAGCCTGAGTTCCGGTCGTTCCTGATCAATTTACTTGGGATGTCGCAGGGCGCCAAAAAACGTTCGATGGTTTCGACACTGTCGTCCGTCGAGGCGTCATCAAGCACAATCAGTTCATAGGGCCGTACTGTCTGCCCCACAATCGAACTGAGACGCGCGTCCAAATACCGACCGTAGTTGTAGTTCGGCACCACCACGGACACCCTCGGCAATGGCCTTCCTGTATAGGCCAGCAAATCGTGAAGGTAATGATCGAAGCCAAACTCTTGGCGGACAATCTCGCGTCCGACCTTTACGAGGCGTGCCGCTTTGTCCGGATCATCGAGCAGGGTGAAAATAGCCCTGGCCATCGCATCTGTATCGAGCTTGGGTACAAGGATGCCACAATCGCGCTTGAGGAGATCCTGGAAGCCGCCAGCTCCCTCGAAAGCGACGACCGGAATTGAAGCATCGAGTGCTTCAAGCACCACTGAGGGAAACGGATCCTCACGTGAAGTCAAAGCATATATATCAGCCGAGAAATAGTAATCTCTCGGATTATCGACCAATCCGACAAAGATAAATCGATCCTCGAGCCCAGCATCCTTTACCCGCCGCATTTGATTCGCATGCAGGGCGTGGTCTATGTGACCGACCCAAACAGCAACGACATCCGCTTTGGCCCTCACTACCTTGAGGCATGCATCGACAAAGAGATCCAGCCCTTTGCGGTGATCTGCATATCCGGCGGATAGGATGATGCGAGCGTTGGCCGGTAGCCGCAATTTTGCGCGAACCGCGTCGCGAAGCTGGCCGCGGTCGTCTTCGCGGTAGGGCGTATGCAAGTAAAGGCCTTGCGGCCTGATGACTGACTGATCGACGATCTTACCGACAAATTCCTCAAATCCAGCCTTCACGACTTCTGCCGGAAAAACAATTTTATCTGCATTCGCGACAATAGCCGATGCGGGGCCAGCAAGATCGTAGGATCGCAATATTCCCGGCAACTCGTGGATCAGCGATACCGTACGAAAGCCTGCCTCCTTCAAGACGGGAACCAGCAGACCGGACACGGTTGTGTTGACAATAGCGACCTCGGCGCCCGCGTGCCGCATTGACTGGAGCTTTGCCAGCACGCTCTCCCTTGGCTCACCGGCGAGGTCCATGCGGTGAACGGTTGCTGCCTCAGCGAAGCGCGGCAGCATCGGCCCGTCGCCAAGGACGATCATGTCGACATCGAATCCCAGCGCTCCAAATCCACGCGCCATGGCCAGAGCAAGATACTGCGCTCCATGCGGATGGGCGTCGTGGGAGACGACCACAATACGGGACCTGGGTTGGTTGTTCGCCGCCTCCAATGCGTCGCGGGTCGCCTGCAGATAGGAAAAGCCGTTGGCGGCGTCCGGCTCCAAATGCGCCCCTTCGGCCCATTCGTTCCAGGCATTGACGAAAATCAGCCGCTCGCTCGGCTCGTCGACATGAGTGACCGTGTCGTCGATCGCGTTCTCCAGCCACGTGCGGTAGAGTTCCGGCGTGTTGTTGATGAACACGCCCCCACCATGCCTGCGACGTGCCGTGTTGTCCCAGCCGGGACAAACCGAGCGAAAGATTTTGTAGTTGCGAGGCGGATAGTTCTTGCTGCGCTCGGGAAAGACCGACCAGTCGTAGATGGTCGAGTCAAAGTCGTCGCTTAGCGGCGTCACCAGATGCGTGACGTTGGGCGGAGCCGACCGGTTCGGTGGAAATTCAACGGCGGCATCGAATCCATATTGCTCAGGCGGCACGGATTCGAATGACTGGGCATAGGCGAGAAAAATCTCGCCTATGCCGTTTTCGCGGCACCAGTTTCGCCAACGTTGCACGGTCTCCTCAGCCGCTGGAAGCAAGCTCGGGCGGTAAACCAGCAAAAGCGGCTTGCCATCGACGCGAATGTAGCGAGGGTCGCGAAGATACGGCGCAACCTCCGCGATAAAGGCGAGATCATCGTCCGAGGAATGGTCCTGGGCGATCAGGATCTCATGATCGAGCCCGTCCCACCGGCGCGACCAGTTCTCGTTTGCCCAGCACAGGCAGAACGGCAGATCCAGGCTCCGGTCGGCGAGCCAGTTCTCAAGCGGCTTCTCCAACAGCCGCCTGCCGCCGAACCAGTAAAAGTAAAAACAGAAGCCCTCGATGCCATACAGTTTCGCCAGTTCGACCTGGCGGCGCTGCACGGCGACATCACGCAAATCGTAGTAGCCCAGTTCGTCGGGTACGTGCGGCTGGTGATGACCGACAAATTGCGGCTGCGCCGGCCTGACGTTGGTCCACTCGGTGAAGCCCTCTCCCCACCATTCGTCATTTTCGGGAATCGGGTGAAACTGCGGGAGGTAAAAAGCAACGATACGAACGGGCTTGCGAAGCAGCGGCTGCGCGTCGAGCCGCGGAACGTAGATGGGCTTCGCGGGCAGGACTGCTCCCCTTGCGCCAGAAGCCGACCAAACTTCCGGCATCCCTGGTGATTGAAAGCTCTTCCAGGCGCGATACGCGTTTGTCGAGGAAAAAAGCGCTGGAAATGCAGAAAACGCCGCCCCCTTCATGCGCTGCTTAGTGCGAACGGACAAGGGTATTCGGTGCCAGGCGACACGGGCTCTTTGCGCCAGCGTTCTGCGAGCGCCGCCGATTTTGTTCCGGACTCCCCTTATTCCAAGCCCCAAGGTTCTCAGTGGATGCGTCAGGCGCCAGGACGTACTCGCGTAAACGGCATCCAGCACATCGTGCAGTCGCTTCTCTTCCGAGCGGGCACTGTCGCGATCGGCAGTCAGCGAGCTCGATGCCGCTTCCACGGCCGAAAGCTGCGCCTGAAGAGCCTGGACTTCCTGTGTCTTTCCAACGGCTTCGGCTTTGGCGCGGGTCAGTTCGGTCTCGGCACTCTCTATCCTTTCTCGCGCCTCGATAATTTCGTCCGCGAGCGCCCCAAGCCGCGCAGCCGCTTGGCCGAAGGACTCTCGATTTTCGATGGTCTCCTGCTCGATTGTCACAGACCCCAGCGACCATGGATTTTCCACCTGGTTGGCGGCCGCTATCGTCGCATCATCCAAACTCAGGATGCTTTGCTCGACCTGCGCCTCGCGGCCGACTACGTGACGGGAACCCAGGACGTTGTCCTGATGGGGCTGTTTGGTCACGATGCAGAGAGAGTTCAGGAACTCGATGGAGTGAATGGAAGCAAGCGAAGCTTCATCGAACGCAATTTCGTACCGATCCGCGAAGGCCGCGAGAGCGTCGGTTCGACTACGATCCAGTCCCCAGTGCTCGTGATTGATCAGATCGAGCAACCGCTTGAAGAACGAGAGCGAGGAAAGCGGATCATAGAGGCCGCCTTCGAAATCCCGCCAGTAGCTGGCGTGCAGGTCTTCGACAACGAATGTTCCGCCATCAGCAAGATGAGGGAAATAGCGAGCGAAGGTACGTATGATATCAGCAGACCTGTGCGAGCCGTCATCGATGATGACGTCGAACGTCTCGGACTTTTCAACAATATTTCTTTGAGTATCCTCGAGGTTTGCATCCCCCACGACGACGCCGATTCTCGCATCGTCGAAATGCAGCAGGCCGCAGTTCCGATTGATGTCGCAGCCGAGAATGAGTTCGGCTTGCGGAAAAAATCTGCCCCATATCTCCAGTGAACCGCCGTTCTGGACTCCAATCTCCAGGATCCGAACCGGTCTGTTCCGATATCTGGAGAAAATTCGTTCGTACTCGTCGAGATAAATCGACCATTTGTCCGACACCTTGCCGTTATGCATGTCGTAGAGACGGCGAAGCGAAAAGCCACGATTCCTGGATTTCGCGGCCGGCGCCAGACCGCTCACCGCCGGCGAGGTTGTTGGCTTTTTCATCGCTGCAGGCTGTCCTTGACTGTGGTCGTGTCGCTTGGAACCGGCTTCGGCAACAGGTCCTTTGCGGCGCCTCTCAATGGAAGGCTCGAGCCTCGCCTGTCCCTCACCAAACGGGCAACCACCGTCGCGGCGGACGATCGCCACTCCGGCGCCCTCCAAGCGAATACACCCGCAAACTTCGCGCTCGACAGCCGCGAATTGGGCGGCCGCTTCGCCTTGGTCGGATATTGAGCCGCCGCGATGTCGCGCACGTGTGCGTGCGGGCCACCAAACGCCCGGCTTGTGTCGAGGATGTGACGAGCAAAGCCACTCCAGTTGGTCTCGCCATTGCCGGCGAAGTGATAGATGCCAAAGGCCGCGAAATTCTTGTCGCCTCCCAGCTTCGCCGCCGCATGCAGGATGGCATCGGCGATGTCGAGCGCGGATGTCGGATTGCCCCACTGGTCGGCGACGACCGTAATCTCGTCGCGGTCGCCAGCCAGCCTCAGCATCGTCTTGATGAAGTTCTTGCCGGAGGGGCTGTAGACCCAGGCCGTGCGCAGGATGAGGTGGTGCGGATTCGCGGCCGCCACGGCTTGCTCGCCGGCGAGCTTGGAGGCGCCGTAGACGCCGAGCGGCGCGGTGGCGTCGGTCTCGATATAGGCGCCGTCCTTGGTGCCGTCGAAGACATAGTCGGTCGACAGATGGATCACGGGAACGCCGAGCTTTGCCGCCGCCTCGGCCACCTTGCCGGCGCCGGCGGCATTGATCGCAAAGGCCAATTCCTTCTCGTCCTCGGCCTGGTCGACGGCGGTGTAGGCGGCTGCGGAGACGACGATGTCGGGCCTGGCCACTTCCAGCGCCGGGAACACCGTGTCGGAGCGCGCCAGGTCGAGCACCGGCCGGCCGACGGCGACGACTTCCACATCGTTACGGCCCCGCGCCGCCTCGATCAGGCCGGCGGCAACCTGGCCTTCGCGTCCGGTGACGGCAAGCCTCACGTGGCCACCTTCCTGTTCTCGGCGTTTTCGAGCGGGCTGTTTTCGATCAGGCTGTTTTCCATTGGTCCCTGGCCCAGCCGCTCGCCGTTGTAGCGCTGCTCGCGGATCGGCCCCCACCACCATTTGTTGTCGAGATACCAGTCAACGGTCCTTGCCAGGCCGCTGTCGAAACTCTCCCGCGGCGCCCAGCCGAGATCGCGCGCGATCTTGGAGGCATCGATCGCGTAGCGGCGGTCATGGCCGGGGCGATCGGTGACGAAGGTGATGAGGTCGCGGTAACTCCTGTCGCCGGTGCGCGGCCGCCTAATGTCGAGAAGATCGCAGATCGTTTCGACAACAACGAGATTGGTGCGCTCGGAATTGCCACCGACATTGTAGCTCTCGCCAGGCCTGCCCTTCGTCGCGACCAGTTCCAGCGCGCGGGCATGGTCCTCGACGAACAGCCAGTCGCGCACATTGGCGCCGGCGCCGTAAACCGGCAGCGGCTTCTCGTCGAGCGCGTTGAGGATAACCAGCGGGATCAGCTTCTCGGGGAAATGATAGGGGCCGTAATTGTTCGAGCAGTTGGAAAGCACGACCGGTAGGCCGTAGGTCTCGTGCCAGGCCCGCACCAGATGGTCGGATGCGGCCTTCGAAGCCGAATAGGGCGAGGACGGCGCATAGGGCGTCTCCTCGAAGAACATGCCGCCGTCGAAGGGCAGATCGCCGAACACCTCGTCGGTCGAAACATGGTGGAAGCGGAAGCCGGCCTTGCGGGTTTCGGGGAGGCTCCGCCAGTATTCCAGCGCGGCGTTCAGGATGCGGTAGGTGCCGACGATGTTGGTCTCGATGAAGGCGCCCGGCCCGTCGATCGAGCGGTCGACATGGCTCTCGGCGGCGAGGTTCATGACGATGTCGATGTCGTCGCGGCGCAAGATCTCGAGCACCGCGCGCTCGTCGCAAATGTCGGCCTGCTCGAAACGGTAGTTGTGCGCGTTCTCGATCGGCCGGAGCGACGCGAGGTTGCCGGCATAGGTCAGCTTGTCGAGATTGGTCACGCGATAGGCCGGATTGGCGCACAGATGCCGGCAAACGGCCGAGCCGATGAAGCCGGCGCCGCCGGTGACCAGGAAATTCATACCGCCCCTCATGCAAACACCTCCGCTTGGCCAAGCAAGGGCGCGTTGCGGTCCTTGTCCGAAAGCTGGAACCCGCCGGCAATCGCCGGCCATTTTATGCCGATCTCGGGGTCGTCGAAGCGGATCGACCGGTCATGCTCGGGCGAATAGGTGTCGGTCACCTTGTACAGCACCTCGGTATCCGGCACGAGCGTGACGAAGCCGTGCGCAAACCCTTTCGGCACCAGGATCTGATTGCCTTTCTCAGCCGATATTTCCAGCGCGACCCATTTGCCGAAGGTCGGCGAGGCACGGCGGATATCCACTGCGACATCGAAGACGCTGCCCCTGACGACGCGCAGCAGCTTGTCCTGGCCACGCGGCGCAAGCTGGTAGTGCAGCCCGCGCAACACGCCGGCGGCGGCGGAATAGGAATGGTTGTCCTGCACGAAATCGAGACCGATGCCTGCCTCGGCGAAACGGGCAGCATTCCAGGTCTCGCTGAAAAAACCGCGCGCGTCGCCGTGGCGCTTCGGCACGATCTCCAGCACGCCGTCGAGGCCGAGCGGCCTGACCTCAAGCACCCCGTTCCTCCGTCAGATCGGCGACTCGCTTGCGCAAATAGGCGGCATATTCATTCTTGCCCAGGCGCGCGGCGCGTTCCAGAACCTTGTCGGCGCCGAGCCAGCCCTGCTCGAACGCAATCTCTTCCGGGCAGGCGACCTTGATGCCCTGGCGATGTTCGATGGTGCGCACGAAGGAGGCCGCCTCATGCAGGCTGTCATGCGTGCCGGTGTCGAGCCAGGCATAGCCGCGGCCGAGCTGATGCACCTGCAGCGCTCCGCGCTCCAGATAGACGTTGTTGACCGCCGTGATCTCGAGCTCGCCGCGCGCCGAGGGGCGGATCGTCGAGGCGATGTCGACGACGTCGTTGTCGTAGAAATAAAGGCCGGTGACGGCCCAGTTGGACTTCGGCTTCTGAGGCTTCTCCTCGATCGTCAAAGCCCTGCCGGTGGCCTTGTCGAACGAGACCACGCCGTAGCGTTCGGGGTCGTCGACGTGGTAGGCAAAGACGGAGGCGCCGCTATCACGCGTCGCTGCGGTGCGGCAGAGATGCGACAGCCCCTCGCCGAAATAGATGTTGTCGCCGAGAATCATCGACACGTTGTCCTTGCCGATGAAGTCGCGGCCGATGATGAAAGCCTCGGCGAGGCCGTTCGGCAGAGGTTGCTCGGCATAGGAAAGCGCCAGCCCGAATTCAGAACCGTCACCCAGCAATTCACGGAAGACCGGCAAGTCGCGCGGAGTTGAAATAACCAAGATCTCGCGGATTCCCGCGAGCATCAGCACGCTCAGCGGATAGTAGATCATCGGCTTGTCATAGATCGGCAGTATTTGCTTAGATACTGCTAATGTTAGCGGATAGAGACGCGTTCCGCTGCCGCCCGCAAGGATAATTCCTTTCAACAAGCTCTCCTTGAACTACCGCGGCCCCCGCCCGACGCCAAGTTGCCCGTGCTTAGGTTTCGGGCACCGGCTTGTCAATTGTCGCTTTGAGTTCTTCGCGACGCTATTTGTCTTCCTGTCATCTCCATGCCGCAGTCTCGCGGCCATTCCGCTTGCACCACAAAAAAGGCCGGCGGGCTAAGCGCCTGCCGGCCTTTACTAATTTGCTAATTTTGCCCGGATCACCACCGCTTCGGCAGCAGCGCCCAGACCGCCGGCACAAGACTAGCGGCGAGTGCTACCTTGATCAGGTCGCCGACGATGAAGGGCACGACGCCGAACTGCCACGACTTTTCCGGTCCGATGAGCGCGGCCAGCCAGGCGAAGCCCATCGCCATCATGACGACCTCGGCGACAAGCATGGCGCCGAACAGCTTGAAGGGCTGGCGGTCCCAGCCGCGGTCGGCGGCCCAGCCGGCAATCGCCGCCATCACCACGAAGCCCGCGAGAT
The DNA here is from genome assembly GCF_033977205.1 of Mesorhizobium album. Lineage (NCBI taxonomy): Bacteria > Pseudomonadati > Pseudomonadota > Alphaproteobacteria > Hyphomicrobiales > Phyllobacteriaceae > Mesorhizobium > Mesorhizobium album. The sequence goes on from NZ_JAVIIW010000029.1 coordinate 77,223, forward strand.
AGCCGCCGGTGGAGCCGAGCATGTAGGCGATGCCGAGGCCCTTTTCCGGCGTGCCCTGGAAGACCGGCATGCCAAACGCGCCCTCGGCGAGATAGAGGATGAGCGTCGCCACGGCGAGGCGCATGCCGATAGTAGATCATCGGCTTGTCGTAGATCGGGAGTATTTGCTTAGATAATGCTAATGTTAGCGGGTAGAGACTTGTTCCGCTGCCGCCCGCAAGGACAATTCCTTTCAACAAGCTCTCCTTGAACCGTCGAGGCCCGCCTAGAGCCTATGTTCCCCGTGCTTAGGTTTCGCGCAAAGGCTTGTCAATCATTTGCTTTCTACAAATTTCATTGTATTTACAATGACATCAACAATCAACTTTGAATCTTCCGCCAACTGTTGCAAGAGGTCCAGCCACGGGCTATGATGGTTTGCAACAGTCTCGACAAAATTTGGGATAACTGTTGATGTGGCTGATTTCATTGAATTAAACAGCGACCAGTGTCGTGAAAAAATCAACTCCGACCAGCGTTTCACCGCGCTGTTGGAAGCCCGGAAAAAGGCCAAGAGCTTTCGCGGATCTCTGGTGTGGCACGCCGTAAACGGCATCGACCACCTTATGCGGAGCTACTATGATTCAAATGGAGTGCGACGCCAGAAGGTGGAAGGCCGGCGCTCGCCTGCAACCGAAACTCAAAAAACGAATTGGGAGGCCTCTCGCGCTTCCGCCCGACAGACGCTCTCAGCGCGACAGGAGCAAATGGAGCGTCAATCCGCGGTTAATCGTGCGCTCAGGCTTGGGCGTGTTCCGTTGATCGCTGCAAGAATTATCAGGGCAATAGATGATGCCGGTATTCTGGGTGAAGGCATTCGCATCGTGGGAACAAACGCCATCTACGCCTACGAAGCGGCGGCGGGAATTTTTGTGGATCCGGGGATCACGACGACCGAAGATATCGATCTCCTCATGGATGCGCGCCAATCGCTCAGAATCGTGGCCGGAACCAACGTTGAAGATGGGGCACTCATCAACCTTTTACGCAAGGCCGATCGGTCGTTTGAGCGTTCGTCCGCGACCTTCCGCGCGATTAACAGCGATGGATATTTTGTCGATCTGATCAAACCGCTTGCGAATCCAGCTTGGAAGCAGACACGAGCCACCGAAGGGGCGGCGGAGGACGAACTAGTGGCGTCGGAGATCGCCGGTTTGGCATGGCTGGAGAATGCCCCGGCGTTCGAAGCAATCGCGATCGATGAAAGAGGCGGCCCGTTACGCCTTATCGTTCCAGATCCCAGGGTTTTTGCTGCTCATAAATTGTGGGTCTCGAAACGGCCCGATCGTGAGCCGATCAAGCGCCGCCGCGACTTGGCCCAAGCGCAAGCAGTTGCTCGTCTCACGGCGCAATATCTCGGCCACCTCCCCTACGAAGCAAACGGGCTGCGTGTCCCTCCCAATGCCGTTTTCGAGGACGCGCGGCATCTTTTCGAGCGGTCGGTGTCGGCACCCTGACTGCGCAAGCCGCAGAGTGCTAAACCCCGGCTACTCCTAAAGCCTTTAGCTTCGGCTGAACAAAGGCAGGGTTCGGTTCAACCGAAGGCATCGGGACGACGTATGCGTCGCTAGACGCTACCTTCGCCTATGGCCTGATCCACGTCCTGGCTGGCGGCAGCAATCGTGCGTTCGCGCATGATGTCGATCACGAAGTCTATGGTGTTCCAGTGATCGACTTAATCCCTCCCCCAAGCTGATTTTTCACCAGCCCTAGCGCCTGCTTTCTTTGTTCAGAAACGCTTCGGCAGCAGCGCCCAGACCGCCGGCACAAGACTAGCGGCGAGTGCTACCTTGATCAGGTCGCCGACGATGAAGGGCACGACGCCGAACTGCCACGACTTTTCCGGTCCGATGAGCGCGGCCAGCCAGGCGAAGCCCATCGCCATCATGACGACCTCGGCGACAAGCATGGCGCCGAACAGCTTGAAGGGCTGGCGGTCCCAGCCGCGGTCGGCGGCCCAGCCGGCAATCGCCGCCATCACCACGAAGCCCGCGAGATAGCCGCCGGTGGAGCCGAGCATATAGGCGATGCCGAGGCCCTTTTCCGGCGTGCCCTGGAAGACCGGCAGGCCAAACGCGCCCTCGGCGAGATAGAGGATGAGCGTCGCCACGGCGAGGCGCATGCCGAAGGCCGAGGCAATCAGCAGGACGGCCAGCGTCTGCAGCGAGATGTCGACCGGGCCCAGAACGACCTTGGTCTTGGCCGAAAGCGTGAGCAGCAGGGTTCCGACAAGTGCCAGAAAGAGCTGCGTTGCCAGCCGGGCCGCGCCCTCCTCGGGCAGAGCGAGAGAAACGAGCGGGCGCATCGTGGTTGCAGTTGCCATGGTCTTCCCCATAGTGGCTGATTGGCTGATTTAAAGCGCGTCGCGGAGAAACGAATTCAGGCGACGAGCTTTAAAGTTTTGTCTTGATGCATGTCGTTCTCCCAAAACCGCTGCGCACTTTTGGGCGACATGCATTGATTTTCCTATATTGGCTTCCGCAGGAGGCGGCAATCATTTTGCCGCACGAGCAGCAGGGCCCGGCATGACGCTTGAATTCGACACACGCTTCGATCCCGCCTATGGCCAGGCGGTCACGGTCGCGCCGGATGTGGCGCGCATCACCGCCAGGAATCCGAGCCCGTTCACCTTCCATGGCACCAACAGCTATGTCGTCGGCCGTGACACACTTGCCGTGATCGATCCCGGGCCGGATGACGATGCGCATCTTAAGACGCTGCTTGCCGCGATCGGCGGCAGGCCGGTCAGCCACATCTTCGTCAGCCACACCCATCGCGACCATTCGCCGCTCGCGCCGCGGCTGAAGCAGCGCACGGGCGCTGCCGTGCTTGCCGAAGGCCCGCACCGGCCGGCGCGGCAGCTGCGCATCGGCGAGGTGAACCCGCTCGACGCCAGCGCCGACCTGGGCTTCGTGCCCGATGTCGCGCTTGCCGACGACAGCCTTACCCATGGCGACGGCTGGACGATGCGGACTGTGCTGACGCCAGGCCACACCGCCAACCACGCGGCCTTCGCGCTCGAAGGGACCGGCATCCTGTTTTCGGCCGACCATGTCATGGCCTGGGCGACCTCCATCGTCGCCCCGCCGGACGGCGCGATGGCCGACTATATGAAATCGCTCGACAAGCTGATCGAGCGCGACGACCGTCTGCTTTTGCCCGGCCATGGCGGGCCGGTAACCCAGCCCCGCAGCTTCATGCGCGGGCTGAAGGCGCACCGCAAGATGCGCGAGCGGGCGATCCTGGAGCGTATCGCAAACGGAGACCGCACGATCAAGGACATGGTCGCGGCAATCTATCGCGACACCGACCCGCGGCTGCACGGCGCCGCCGAGCTTTCGGTGCTCGCCCATCTCGAGGATCTGGTGGCGCGCGGCCGCGTCGCCACCGAAGGCGACCCCGCAATCGACGGCATCTTCACGCCCGCATGAACTTTTCTGTTTTTACGCAGTTCCGAACGGAAAACAGCGACACACTTTTCCTGGAATTGCCGGTTCCTTGTTTTTGCGCAATTCCGGACGAAAAACCGCTCACACTTTTCCTGGAATTGCTCTATTCGGCCGGCGCTGCGCCGACCTGGCCGGCGACCTCCTGATCGAGCTCGGCGAGAAATTCCGTGATGCGGGCGGCGTTGTCGCCGAGGTCGTAGCGGCCGTAGCGCGAGGCCGAGCGCATGTCGACGATGACCGAATCGCCGTTGTCGGTGATCCGGATGGCGACGTCGGCCGGCAGCCCGAGCACGACGCCTCTGGCGACTGCGTTGATGGTCGCCTCGCTCTGCCCATTGATGTCAGGATAGGGCGCGGTCAGCTGCCAGTCGCGCCGGTCGAGCACGGTTTCGACCGCATCGACCACGGTTTCGAAGGGCAAATTGTAGCTGTGCCCCGTGACCAGCGGATAGGCATCCGCCTGCAGGCTCTGCTCGCCGGGCGTCGGCGGCGACAGCGCGTTCATGCCGCTGGTCCGGTCGCTGGTGTCCAGCGCCGGCGGGTCCTCGAGATCGGTCGAGATGTCGCGCAGCGGCGGGTAGATCGTGGCCCAGTAGGCGGCGATGCCGAAAGGAACAAGCACCAGCAGCGCCAAAAGCGCACCGACGCTGAGATCGCGGCCGCCGCGATCGCCGAAATTCCACAGTCTCGACAGCGCAAGCCCGGCAAGCAGCAGCGCAAACGCCGCAAGCAGCGCGACGATTGCCAGCACCCAAAGGAAAGGCGGCGTGTCGACCAGGTCGAGGCGATAGCCGGCAAAGACAGTCAGCAAAAGAACGAGCGAGAACGCTCCGATCCGCCGCGACCAGCCGGCCGCCCTCGACGTCTGCCGTTCAGGAATTGTAGCCATCGCCTGCCGCATTACCCCAGCCCGCGTCGAGCTTTAGCGCAGTTCAGCGTTTCGAGAAATCGCTGAACTGCGCTAACTGTTTGTTTTTACGCAACTCCGGACGGAAAACCGCTGCGCGCTTTTCCTGGAATTGCTCTAGAGGTTTTTGGCTCAGCCTTGAAGTCGAAAGATTCTCAATCCGTCGGCAGCCGGTAGTCCCTGAACTGCTGGCGCAAGGTAACCTTCTGGATCTTGCCGGTGGCCGTGTGCGGAATCTCGCCGACAAAGGCGACATCGTCGGGCATCCACCATTTGGCGACCTTGCCGCTCATGAAGGCCAAGATGTCGCTCTTGCTCGGCTCCTTGCCCGGCTTGCGCACGACGACCAGCAGGGGCCTTTCGCCCCATTTGGAATGCGGCACGCCGATCGCCGCCGCCTCCGCCACATCGGGATGGCCGACGGCGAGGTTCTCGAGATCGATGGTGGAGATCCACTCGCCGCCCGACTTGATGACATCCTTGGCGCGGTCGGTGATCTGCATATAGCCGCTGGCGTCGATATGCGCGACGTCGCCGGTGTCGAACCAGCCGTCTGCGTCGAACTGCTCGGAGCCGACGCCGCCGTAATAGGCGCGCGCGATGGCCGGGCCGCGCACCTTGAGACGCCCGAAGGTCTTGCCGTCCCACGGCAGCGCGTTGTTCTCGTCATCGGTCACCTTCATCTCGACGCCGAAGGGCGGGTGGCCCTGCTTGCCCTGGACGTCCAGCCGGGCATCGCCCGTCAGCCCTTCATATTCCGGCTTCATGGTGCAGAGCGTGCCGAGTGGCGACATCTCGGTCATGCCCCAGGCATGCACGACCTGGACCTCGTATTTGTCCTGGAATTTTGCGGTGATGGCGCGCGGGCAGGACGAACCGCCGATGACGACCTTGTTGAGATAAGGCAGCTTCTTGCCGGTCTCTTCCAGATGTTGCAGCAGCATCATCCACACCGTCGGCACGGCGGCGCTGAAGGTGACCTTTTCGGTGTCGAGCAGTTCGTAGATAGAAGCGCCATCCATCTTGCAGCCGGGCATCACAAGCTTGGCGCCGATCATCGGCGCGCTCTGGCCAAGTCCCCAGGCATTGGCATGGAACATCGGCACCACCGGGAGGATCACGTCCCGCGCCGATATGCCCATGGCGTCCGGCATCGCGGCGATCATGGCGTGAAGGACGTTGGAACGATGGCTGTAGACGACGCCTTTCGGGTCACCCGTCGTGCCGGAGGTGTAGCACATGCCGGCGGCGGTGTTCTCGTCGAAGCTCCTCCAGGCGAAGGTGCCGTCGGCCTCGGCCAGCCATTTCTCATAGGCAACAGCGTTCGGCAAGGATGTTTGCGGCATATGCGCCTGGTCGGTCAGCACGATCACCTGCCGCAGCGACTTCACCTGGCCGGCGATCTTTTCCAGCAGCGGCACGAAGGTCAGGTCGACGAAGATCGCGCGGTCCTCGGCATTGTTCATGATCCAGGCGATCTGTTCGGGAAAGAGACGCGGATTGAGCGTGTGGTAGATCGCGCCAATGCCCATGATGCCGTACCAGGCCTCGAGGTGGCGGGCGGTGTTCCAGGCAAGCGTGGCGATACGGTCGCCGAGCGCGAAGCCGTCGCGCTCCAGCCGCTGCGCCACCTTAAGCGCCCGATGACGGATGTCGGCGTAGGTGGTGCGCACGATCGGGCCTTCGATCGAACGCGACACGATTTCGCGTCCTGCGTGCTGGCGTTCGGCGTGATCGATCAACTTGTGGCAGAGCAGCGGCCATTGCTGCATCAGTCCGTGCATCTCGGTTCCTCCCCTTTTCGCGCTTTCGCGTCGTTGTTTCACGCATTGTGGAATGATCCGGCGGATTGTCCAGCCACCATAAGTCCAAGGCGGTGGATCGACGGAACAACCCGTGAAACCCGCCATAATGCGGCCATCGTCGCCGTTAAGTTTCATTAACGGGCTGGGTAAGATTGGCGGATGGAGAGGTTCGCATGGATGCGCAGCTCGACGAAAAAGCCCTCGAAAGCACGCTTGCCGAAAGTCTGGACGATCTGACGCCGGACTCCAAAACCGTTTCCGACGACGAATTTGCCGAAGTCGTCGGCGGCGCGCTGGAGGCTGTCGGCGGAACGCTGCTGTTCAAGATGTGCGTCGAAAATGACGGCGAAGGCCAGCATGTTGCCGCCGCGTGCGTCGGCGACGGCGGCAACCGCCAGTTCCTGCTTCTCACGCTGCCGACCTCGGGCGGCGCGCTGAAGGTCGAGACCGCGGCGAGAAGCACCAATCCGGTGGCCGGCATCGCCGCCGCCTATGCAGGCCTCATGGACGCGTTCAAGGCCGCGGCCTGATCGCCGGCATCGGTTAGAACATTATTTCGCCTGGACGCGATTTCTCGCTATGGCGCTGCCTTGCGCGAGGCGCCGGCCAGACCCACCTTTGACGGACCAGAGCGGTTCCGAACGGAAAACCGCCACGCACCTTCAAACTGCCGAAGGAGAACCGTCATGGACAAGCGCGCCAACCCCGCCCCCGGCTTTCAGCGCAATCCCGATAAGGTAATAACGATCGAGCCTTATCGCGGCACCGTCACGGTCAGCGCCGGCGACACCGTCATCGCCAGGTCGACCCGGGCCAGGCTGTTGTCGGAACCGCCCTACCCTGCGGTTTTCTATATCCCCTTCGCCGACATCGATTTCGGCAAGCTCGCCAGGACCGAGCATTCGACGCATTGCCCCTACAAGGGCGATGCGACCTATTGGAGCGTGCTGTCGGCCGGCGAAACCGGCAAGAATGCGATGTGGGCCTATGAGCAGCCTTTCGACGAGATGACCGAGATCCGCGATCACGGCGCGTTCTATGCGAGCAAGGTGACGGTCGAGGCTAAGCCGGGCTGAAAATTTCGAACTGGCGCCCGAATACAGCGATCAGTCGGTGGTGCCGTCGTTGCCCACGTCCTCGGCATCCTCCAGGCGAACGAACGTCATGCCCTTCTGCTTCAGGGCCAGCAGGCCCTGGACTACGCCCTCGCCCGCCGCGTGGGTCGGCTGGTTGATGTGGGCGATGATCACGTCGCCGTCCTTGGCGGCGGCGATGCGACGGGCGGTCGCCTTCGCGCCGAGCAGCGAGCCGCCATCGCCGTTGACGGAGAAGCCGGCGATCTTGAAGCCCAGCTTGCGGATCATGGCGATCGCCGATGGGCTGTATTGGGCGGTGGCGCCGCGAAACCATTTCGGCGCCGGACCGCCGGCCTTGCCAAGCGCTGCGGCGCCGGACTCGACCTCGGCCTGAACGGCATCGGCACTGCCGGCGCTGCTGATGCCGTAGATCTTGCGCGGCGTGTCGACCGCCGGGATATGACGGCCGCCGTGATTCTCCAGCTCGAACAGGTCCGGATGCGCCCGCATGATCTCGACGCCGGCCGCGTTGCGCTTCAGCCAGATGCCGGTGACGAAGATCGTTGCGGGAATCCTGTTCTCGACAAGCGCCGACAGAATGCGCGTATCGGTCTGTCCGCCGCAGGCGTCGAGCGTAAGCGCGACCCGGCCACCGCCGCTCCCCTGCGGCTTCAGATGCAGCGTCGGCTCGACCAGCGTCGCGGCATTGCCGGCAGAGGCCAGCGCGACCGACAGCGCGAGCGCACAGAGCGATTTTCGAAGCAAAGCCGTCATTCTTTCCAAGCCCGGCATGTCGCGTCATTCAACGCAAGATCGCGTCAACAAGACCCGCATCTAGGCGAAAATCGGGATGCTTCGTATCCGAAAACCAACCGCGCGACAATTTGCGTAAACCGGTTGTTTTTTGGATTCATGCGCTGGACCTAGCCCGCCTGCTCCATTGTCGCCTCCGTCCGCGCCAGAAGTTCGCGCGCCGCGCCGACCACGGCATCCACTTCCAGGCGCCAGACGCAGCATGCCTTGCTGGGATCGGTCCGGCGGCACAGGTCGCCGCCAACGCAATCGCAAGGCATGGATGGCTGCAACGAAATGCTGGGAACACCAACAGGTCCCCACCGGACCGGACTGGTCAGGCCGAACAGGCCGACAACGGGAGTGCCGGCCGCCGCCGCCATATGCATCGGGCCGCTCTCATTGCCGATGAACAGCCGGGCCTCCTTGAACAGCGCCAGCAACGTTTCGAGCGAGAGCGCGCCGACCAGATTGACGACCGGCGCTTTCGCCGCCGCCATGATCTTGTCCGCTGCCTCGTTCTCGTCGGGGCCGCCGACCAAAACGACGTCCAGGCCCGTCTCGGCTGATATCTGGTCGATCGCGGCGGCAAAGCGCTCGGGCTGCCAGCGGCGTCCCGGAAAGTTGGCGCCGGCATGCACGGCCACGAAGCCGTTGCGGTGAAGATCGGATTTTTCCATCAGCGCCAGGACGCGTGCTGTTTCCTGCGGCAGAGGCAAGATCGACGGCACCAATAGGTGCAGGTCCGCGCCAAGTGCCTCGAGCGGCGACAGATAGCGGTAGAGATAATGTTGCTCGCCATAGCCGAACGGCTTTGCCAAGACATTGGCAGGCTGGCGTTCGAACCAGCGCAGCGGCTTCTCGCTCGGGCTAAAGCCTACACGGATGGGCGCGTTGACCAGCCCGACGATGAACCGCGACGTTTTCGAATCGGCGAGGTCGATCACCATATCGAAATGATACCGACGCAGCCTCCTTACAGTCTCGACGAACTCCCGCGCCCGCTGCAGCGTTGTGCCGCGCATGTGCGAACGCTTGAAAGAGACGACTTCCGAAGCGATACCGTGGCCGGCAACGAAATCGGCGAGCCCTGCCTCGCAAAGGAAGATGATGCTGACGCCGGGATATTCGAGCTGAAGATTCCTCGCCAGCGTCGAGGCAAGAACGATGTCGCCAATGAATTTCGTCTGCAGGATCAGGATCGATCGCACGGAGGTGGGGGGGATCTGCGGCATCTGTTTCTCAGCACCCGGGAATTCGGAACCAGAAAGTGCCTTGGAACGATGTCGAGATTGGGAACCAGCGCGCGCACGTTCGCGTGAGGTTCCATACAAAATCGTAAGCTGAGGCGCGCCGCTCAGGCGCGCCTTGCCTTTGCTTTCGTGGCCTCCACGGCCGCCTGAGCGGCGGCCAGCCTCGCGATCGGCACGCGGTAAGGCGAGCATGACACATAGTCGAGGCCTACCTCTTCGCAGAAGCGGATCGATGCCGGATCGCCACCATGCTCGCCGCAGATGCCGAGCTTGATCTGGGGCCGTGTCGCCCTGCCCTTTCCGGCCGCGATCCGCACGAGTTCGCCGACACCGTCGATGTCCAGCGAAACGAACGGATCCTGCTCGATAATACCTTTCTGCCGGTAGGTTTCAAGGAACGTGGCCGCATCGTCGCGCGAGATGCCAAAGGTCGTCTGCGTCAGGTCGTTGGTGCCGAAGGAGAAGAATTCGGCAGCCTCGGCAATGACATGGGCGCGGATGGCCGCGCGGGGGAGCTCGATCATCGTGCCCGTGAGATAGTCGATCTTGGTGCCGGTCTCCTGCATGACGCTTTTGGCGACCGCATCGATGCGCGCCTTGACGTATTCCAGCTCCTTCACAAGGCCGACCAGCGGCACCATGATTTCCGGCACCACCAGCGCGCCGGCCTTGCGGCCGGCCTCGACCGCCGCCTCGAAAATGGCGCGTGCCTGCATCTCGGCGATCTCGGGATAGGAGACGGCAAGCCGGCAGCCGCGATGGCCGAGCATCGGGTTGAACTCGTGCAGCGCCTCGGTGCGCTGCCGGAGCTTGTCGGCCGAAACGTTCATGACCGAGGCGACCTCGGCGATCTCGGCCTCGGTCTTGGGCAGGAATTCGTGCAGCGGCGGATCGAGCAGGCGGATCGTCACCGGCAGGCCGGCCATGATCTCGAACAGCTCGAGGAAATCCGAGCGCTGCATCGGCAGGAGCTTGTCGAGTGCCGAGCGCCTCTCCTTCTCGGTATCGGCCAGGATCATCTCGCGCATGGCGACGATGCGGTCGCCCTCGAAGAACATGTGCTCGGTGCGGCAAAGCCCGATGCCTTCGGCGCCGAAGGAGCGCGCCATGCGCGCGTCGAGCGGCGTTTCGGCATTGGTGCGCACCTTCATGCGGCGCGCGGCATCCGCCCATTCCATGATGGCGGCGAAATCGCCGGACAGCTCGGGCTGCAGCATGGCCACCGCGCCCTTCAGCACCTGGCCGTTGCCGCCGTCGATGGTGATGATGTCGCCCTTGCGGAAGGTCTGGCCCATCGAGATCAGCGTGCCGGCCTTGTAGTCGACGCGCAGCGAGCCTGCGCCCGACACGCAAGGCTTGCCCATGCCGCGCGCCACAACCGCGGCGTGGCTGGTCATGCCGCCGCGCGTGGTGAGGATGCCTTCGGCGGCATGCATGCCATGAATGTCCTCGGGGCTGGTTTCGATGCGCACCAGGATGACCTTGCGCCCTTGCGCCTTGGCGTCCTCGGCATCGCTTGACGAGAAGACGATCTCGCCGGTGGCGGCGCCTGGCGAAGCCGGCAGGCCGACGCCTATGACGTCACGCGCGGCCTTCGGATCGATGGTCGGGTGCAGGAGCTGGTCGAGTGAGGCGGGGTCGATGCGGGCGACAGCCTCTTCCTTGGTGATCAGCCCGTCCTTCGCCATGTCGACGGCAATCTTGAGCGCCGCCTTGGCTGTGCGCTTGCCGGAGCGAGTCTGCAGCATCCACAATTTGCCGCGCTCAATGGTGAATTCGAGGTCCTGCATGTCGCGGTAGTGCTTCTCCAGCCGGTCGGAGATGTCGACGAAGGCCTGGAAAGCGTCCGGCATCACCTTCTGCAGCGACGGCTTGTCCGAGCCTGCGGCGATGCGCGCCGCCTCGGTGATGTTCTGCGGCGTGCGGATGCCGGCCACCACGTCCTCGCCCTGGGCGTTGACCAGGAATTCGCCATAGAGCTGCTTCTCGCCGGTCGAGGGGTTGCGGGTGAAGGCGACGCCGGTGGCGGACGTATCGCCCATATTGCCGAACACCATGGCCTGGACATTGACCGCCGTGCCCCAGCTTTCCGGGATGTCGTGCAGGCGCCGGTAGGTGATGGCGCGGTTGTTCATCCAGCTGGAAAACACGGCGCCGATCGCGCCCCAGAGCTGCTCGCGCGGGTCCTGCGGGAACGGCTTGCCGAGCTCTTCCTCGACCTTGGCCTTGTAGAGCGCGATCACGCCCTGCCATTCGAGGGCCGTCAGCTCGGTGTCGAGCTCGTGGCCGAGGCTCGCCTTCTGATCCTCGAGGATTTCCTCGAACACCTCATGGTCGAGACCCATGACGACATCGGAATACATCTGGATGAAGCGGCGGTAGCTGTCATATGCGAAGCGCGCATCGCCGGAATCGGCAGCCAGCGCCTCGACCGTCTCGTCGTTGAGGCCGAGATTGAGCACGGTGTCCATCATACCGGGCATCGAAGCGCGGGCACCGGAGCGCACGGAGACCAGAAGCAGCTTGGACGGATCGCCGAAACGGCGGCCGGTGAGCCTGCCAATATGGTCGAGCGCTGCAAGGACATCGGCCTCAAGCGCGGCCGGATAGGTGCGGCCGTTGGCATAATAAGCGTTGCAGACTTCGGTGGTGATGGTGAAGCCCGGCGGCACCGGCAGGCCGAGGCTGCACATCTCGGCCAGGTTGGCGCCCTTGCCGCCGAGAAGATTGCGGTCGCCGGCACGCCCTTCGGCGGCGCCGTCGCCGAAGGTGTAAACCCACTTGGTCATGCTCGCCCTCCAGGTCCTTGGAAGATAGACAACACCCGGACCCAAGCCCGGTTCCCCGCCCTTCCGATCCGAGCGATATGATGCTGCAGTGCGAAACGCAAGGCATCCGCAAAGCAAGCGCCGCTACTACAATCGATTAAGCAAAAGCCCGCGTCAAAAAGACTTGCCGGTAGATCGCCTGCGATATAGAACATAACAAGAACAAAGGTGGAGTAGCGTGATGAAACTCAACGGGAAACTCGACTATCTGGAATTGCCGGCGACGGGCGGCACGCTGGACAGCGTCAAGTCTTTCTACAGCGCAGTGTTTTCCTGGTCGTTCACCGACTACGGACCGACGTATTCCGCCTTTACCGAGGGACTCGACGGCGGCTTCCAAGCCGATGCCGGCGAGGCGTCCGCCAAGCCGCTGCCCGTGCTCTATTCCAAAAACCTGGAAGAGACGTTGCAGGCGGTCGAGAATGCCGGCGGCAGCATCGTCAAGCCGATCTTCTCCTTCCCTGGCGGCAGGCGGTTCCATTTCACCGATCCGGCCGGCAACGAGCTGGCCGTCTGGGGCGAATAGGTAAGGGAATATGGGAGTAAGGCAGTAGGGCAATAGGGAATTTGTCCTATCCTGCTCCCCGGCACCCTGCTGCCCCACTGCCGTACTGCCCTACTGCCTATTCCCTTAATCTGCCATTGAGCTTTCCACCGGCTCATCCTATAAGGCCGCGCGCAGCGGGCACTGCCCGGCTGTTGGGGCGTCGCCAAGTGGTAAGGCATCGGTTTTTGGTACCGACATTCCCAGGTTCGAATCCTGGCGCCCCAGCCAAGCTAGTTTATCAATAAAATCAGTCACTTAATTTTCGCGTTAGCAGAGTTTGTTAGCACCTTCGTTAGTTCGCGAGCCTGTGGATGATCCACGTGATATCCGGCACTCGGATATCGGCCAGGAGACTCAACAAACTAAACGGGCGGTCATCAGGCGATACGCCTGCAATCCCGAACCGAGAATGCAAAGCGCGAAACGACACTGGCGAGGATGCTAGTTCTGTAAGTCCAGTCTATCCACCGCCTCATGCGGTTGCGCCAGTGCGTCAGCAAAGGCCGCGTAGCAGCTCTCCGACCTGATGTAGGCCTGCCGGAACCAACCCGTGCGCATCAGATGGGCGATCCGCACTAAATCGGCCTTGTCGGTTACTGTGATAAGACGAACAGGATATAATGGCGTCTGGCAGCAGTTCGTCGAGGAAAGCGTCACCGCCATGAAACCGATGAACGAAAAGCACCTTGCGGTTCTACGCAGGCACATGGTCGAGATGATTGCGATCCATGCCGACCTTGCAAGCGAAGAACTCGGCAAGGCTACGCTCGATGAGCGGGTGATGGCATCGATGCGGCGGGTCCCGCGACATCTCTTCGTACCAGCTGCGGTCGCGCCTTATGCCTACCAGGACATGCCGCTGCCGATCGGCTTCGATAAGACCGTGTCGCAGCCCTTCATTGTCGCTCTGATGACCGATCTCCTCACTCTCCAACCGCACGAAACGGTGCTCGAGATCGGGACTGGCCTGGGTTATCAATCCGCGATCCTCGCGGAACTCGCAGGACAAGTTTGGAGCGTCGAAATCATCGAGGAATTCGCGAGCCACGCCGAGGCTCTGCTGCGGGGCCTTGGCTTCTCAAATGTCGCTATTCGCGTCGGAGACGGATCTCGCGGCTGGCCCGAGCACGCCCCATACGACAAGATCCTGGTTAGCGTGGCGGCTGAGCGGACGCCGCCGGCTTTGCTGAATCAGCTCAAGCCAGGAGGACGCCTTGTTCTGCCTTTAGCGTCTGAAGAGGCACAGTTCCTGACTACCATCGACAAGGATGCGGCGGGGCAACTCAAGACCCGGAAACTCATCCCGGTTCGGTTCAGCCGGCTCGAAACCGTCTAACGAGGCGCGCGCGACTGGTGCGACTTCGCTTTTCTCACCAGCCGGGTTCCAGGCTACCGTTCTTCTTCGCTCATGGTCAACGCGAAGATACGGACTAAAGCGCGTCGCGGTCTTTCAGATTCGCTCCATGCGCTTTAGTTTTTGATTTTACGCATGTCTTTGTCCCGAAACCCGGTTCCCACTTTCGGGAGACATGCTTTAATGACCTTGGAGCCCCTGAACGGCTTCGAGCGCTGCGAGCGGCGCCTTGCTGGCTGATTAGTCGGCCGCTTTTCAGCGCCCCTATTTGCCTCAGGCCGGTTCGCCCGGTTGTCCGCAAGACGGCTTTTCTTGACCTCTTGCTGCTGCGCTTGGGCTGCGGCTACGGCAAAGGCCGCTCCTGCACCTGACATAGGTGAGGTCGCTCATCCGCGGCATGGCCATCAAGATTGGCCGACGTTACGTTCCTGGCAAGAGACCACGGTGCCTCGATCTTGCGGAAATTCCTGTCCGTACGGGAAGACCCGCCAAAATTTTGGCGCCTTGCAAATAATGCAATATCAAGGGGGTGAGGCGCGCGCTATTCGAGAAGGGTGTTCAGGACGAGGTGGCGGCGACGGCACCATTGCGGCTACACAAGACGAAGCCGCGGAAAGCGTCACCGTCGTTGGTCATTCGGATCCCGTGGCGTCCCCTTTGACCGATCCCAGCGAAATCGACGTGCTGGACCGTCCAATTCTTCTTATCGCGTTTCCCGACTGGATAGACGCCCGGCTTGCTTTTGGAGTTGGATTGAGGTTCGCAAGCCGGGCTACGCGCCGCCTGATGGGCGGGGGGCTTGGGGGTATCAGCCGGCGCGATCGGGAGAGTGTCTGATTTGCCAGCAGGCCCGCAATCGACTGAGGTCCGATCCTTCCAAACGCATTGGTCCGAATAAGTGAAACATATAGCCCCGTATTCCATTGAGGCGGCTGCCTATGTCCCGATGCGTGAGTGCATCGATCAAGCTTGTCCCGCGCCAGATTCATGCATCCCGACCTCCTTCACCAGGGCCCTCAATTCGGCTGGTGGCGCGAGGCAGAAAGTTCGAAAAGCTTCCATGAATCCCAGTCAATTGCGCATTGTAGAACTAGTGGATTGAATCTAACACTTGGTGCCCACGTTTGACGGCGGCGATGATTTTGTCGGGGTCAGCGGTCCAGGTGAAGGGTTTGGGTTGTCGATTGTGCTCGGCGAGTAGCGGTTGATGGCCGCCTGCAGGTCGACGACAGAATGAAAGACGCCTCGCTTGAGGCGTCGCTTCGACAGCTTGGCGAAGAAGCCCTCGACGGCGTTGAGCCAGGAGCAAG